>JBDTDY010000219.1:0-11348 GCA_039922835.1 Ornithinibacter sp. | reverse complement strand
GGCCATCCGGGCCTCGGTGTAGCGCGAGGCGGCCGGGCCGTCGTCCAGGGAGCCGAAGTTCCCGTGGCCGTCGACCAGCGGCAGGCGCATGGTGAACGGCTGCGCCATCCGGACCAGGGTGTCGTAGATCGCCTGGTCACCGTGTGGGTGGTACTTGCCCATCACCTCGCCGACGACGCGGCTGCACTTCACGTGGGCCCGATCTGGGCGCAGCCCGAGCTCGCTCATCCCGTAGAGGATGCGGCGCTGCACCGGCTTCAGGCCGTCGCGGGCATCCGGGAGCGCCCGCGAGTAGATGACGCTGTAGGAGTACTCGAGGAACGCACTGCGCATCTCGTCCTCGACGTCGATGTCGACGATGCGCTCGACGAAGTCCTCGGGGGGCGGTGGGGTCGTGCGCTTGGCCATGGGGGTGGGCTCGGCTCCGGGTCGGTCTCGGTGCCGCGCAGGCGGCAGGGGTCCTCGTCATCCTCACGCACCCGGGACGGGTGGCTCACCCGACGCGCCGAAACGGCCCACGTGCAGCACCTCGTCGACCCCCCTGCGGTGCCGGGTGCGGGCTGAGCCCGACACACGCTCCGCCTCGTGGCCCAGTGCCACCACCCCCACGATGCGGCGCCCGGCGGGAATCGCGAGGCTCTCACGCACCGCGTCGTGGCGTGGGCCGGGGACGCCGAAGAACAGGGCTCCGAGGCCGAGGTCCTCGGCCCCCAGCAGCATGATCATGGCCGCCATCGCGGTGTCGGTGTCCCAGTAAGGGATCGGCCAACGCTCCGGGCTGCGGTCCTCCCATCCCTTGTCCGGCTGTGCGTAGCGCTCCAGGTAGGCAGCGGGGTGGGAGAGGCACAGGATGAGCACCGGGGCGGCGGACACCCCGGTCCACCACGTGTCCGGGGCCCAGACCTCGCCGGCCGGCAACGGCTCGCGGGTGGCGTCCCAGAAGGCAGCGCGGTCCTGCGCGTCGTGCAGTGCCACGAAGTCCCAGCCCTGGCTGAAGCCCGCGCTGGGTGCCCGCACGGCCAGCGCGACGAGGTCGCGCACGGCCTCCGGGTCGACGCCCGCAGTGGGGTCGAAACGGCGGACCATGCGCCGGTGACGGACGGCGTCGCGTAGCTCCATGGGCAACAGTCTGGCCCCGGGTCCGGTTCACGGCGGCGGGTGGCACGATGGGCACCATGGCCGACGCTCCGGACGCGCAGGGGTACCCCGCAGAGTGGGAGGCCGACGTCGTCCTTCGTGACGGAACCGTCGCGCACCTGCGACCGATCCGACCCGACGACGACGACGGCATCCGGCGGTTCCACGCGGCGCAGTCCGACGAGTCGATCTACCTCCGGTTCTTCGCGCCGGTCAAGATGCTCAGCGACTCCGACGTCTTCCGGTTCACCAACGTCGACCACGCCGACCGGGTCGCGCTGGTGGTGACGATGCGCGAGGAGATCGTCGGGATCGGACGCTACGACCGCATCGACGCCCGGTCCGCAGAGGTCGCCTTCAACATCAGCGACCACTTCCACGGCAAGGGCATCGGCTCGGTCCTCCTGGAGCACCTCGCCGCCATCGCCCAGGAGTTCGGCATCGCCCGGTTCACCGCGGAGGTGCTGCCGCAGAACCGCAAGATGCTCGCCGTGTTCTCCGACGCGGGCTACGACGTGAAGCGGCACATCGAGGACGGCGTGGTGGAGGTGGGGTTCGACATCGAGCCCACCGACCAGTCCAAGGCCGTGGCCATGTCGCGCGAGCACCGCGCGGAGTCCCTCAGCGTGCACTCCCTGCTGCACCCGCAGACCATCGCCGTCATCGGTGCGGGTCGTCGCGCGGACTCCTTCGGCGCCCTGATCCTCGAGCGAATCCTCGACGCCGGCTTCACCGGAGCCGTCCACCCGGTCAACCCCAACGTGCGCACGCTGCGCGGGCACACGGCATATGCGCGGGTGTCGGACGTGCCCGGTGTGGTGGACCTCGCAGTCGTCGCCGTGCCGGCGGATGCCGTCCTCGACGTGGTCGACCAGTGCGCCGAGGCAGGGGTGAAGGCATTGCTCGTGGTGTCGGCGGGCTTCGCAGAGGCCGGACCCGAGGGTGCCGAGCTGCAGACCGAGCTCTTGCGCAGGGCGCGAGCGGCCGGGATGCGGGTCGTCGGACCCAACTCGTTCGGCATCATCAACAACGACCCCGAAGTGCGTCTCAACGCCTCCCTGGCCCCGACCCTGCCACCGCCGGGTCGACTGGGACTCATGGCCCAGTCGGGCGCGCTGGGCATCGCCGTGCTTGCGTCGGCGGCCCGGCGGAACCTGGGCATCTCGACGTTCGGTTCCGCCGGTAACCGCGTCGACGTGTCCGGAAACGACTTCATGCAGTACTGGATCGACGACGACACCACCGATGCGGTCGGCCTGTACCTGGAGTCGATGGGCAACCCGCGCAAGTTCTCCCGGATCGCTCGCAACCTCGCCCTCGTCAAGCCGGTCATCGTCGTGAAGTCCGGGCTGTCGCGCTTCTCGGTGCCGCCGGGTCACCGGGTCCGCACCACCAGGGCCAGGCCGGAGGTGTTCTCCGCCCTGCTGAAGCAGGCCGGGGTGATCCGGGTGGAGAACGTCCACCAGCTCTTCGACGTCGCCCAGCTCGTGGTGCACCAACCGCTGCCCGCCGGGGACCGGGTGGCGGTCGTCGGCAACTCGGCGGCGCTCGGGGCGCTCGCGGCCGACGCGTGCGCGAGCTGGGGGCTGAAGATCACGCACGGTCCGGTGTCGCTGCCCTCCGAGGCCAGCGCCGAGGACTTCCGTGTCGCCCTCTCGGCGGCGTTCGCCGATGATGGCGTGGACTCGGTGCTCACCTGCTTCATCCCGCCCCTCCTCACCGGGGACGCCGACGTGGCCGCCGCCGTCAGGCACGTGGCGACGAGCTCGGGAAAGCCCTGCGCCGCGACATTCCTCGGTATGCGGGGGGTGGACGACGGGCACTCCTCGGTGACGGGCACCGGGGGCGACACGGCGGCCATCCCGGTCTACGCGATGCCGGAGGACGCCGCGCGGGCCCTGGCGGCTGCGACCCGCTACGGGCAGTGGCGCGCCAAGGACCACGGCACGCCGGTGGCCCCGGCCGGCATCAACCGACGCATCACCGAGGACGTCGTGCAGACGGTGCTGTCCGTCGATCCCGGGGGTCGGCGGCTCTCCCACGACGAGTCGGCGGCGCTGCTGGCTGCCTACGGGGTTGACGTCTGGGGGAAGCACGCCGTGTGCTCCGCCGACGAGGCCGTCATGGCGGCGGAGACGTTGGGTTACCCGGTCGTCCTGAAGTCCACCGCACCGATGCTGCGCCACCAGGGTGGGGTCAGCGGGGTCCGCGTCGACCTGGGGTCCGAGGCTGCGTTGCGCGCGGCCTGGCACTCCCTCAGCGAACGGCTGGCTCCGCTCTCGGCGGACCGGTTCGTGGTCCAGCGGATGGCGACACCGGGGGTCGCATGCGTCATCACCTCCGACGAGGACCCGCTCTTCGGCCCGGTCATCGGCTTCAGCGTCGCCGGGCTGCCCACCGAGTTGCTCGGCGACATCGCCTACCGGATCCCGCCCCTCACCGATGTCACCGTCTCCGAGCTCATCTCCTCGATCAAGGCGGCCCCCGTGCTGCACGGCCACCGCGGTGCCACCCCGGTCCATCGGGCCGCCCTCTCCGACCTCATCGCCCGGGTGTCCGTGCTGGCCGATGACCACCCGGAGGTGGCCTCCCTCGTGCTCAACCCGGTGAACGCCCACCCGGGGGGAGTGGAGGTGCTGGGCGCAGAGATCGTCATCGCGCCCGCCCCGCGGCGTGCCGACCCCGGCAGGCGGTCCCTGACCTGAGCCGCCGCCCTGCCGGTCGGTGGGGTGCGGGCACAATGGACCCCATGAGCAGTCGATCCCGAAGCAGTGGTGCGCCCGGCACCGCCCCCGTCCTCCCCGCGGAGCTGATGTCCGCGATCGAGCGTGCGGGCTACTACCCGGCGCTCGTCGCCGACGTGGTGGCGGCCGCCCTCGTGGGGGAGCCGATCGAGAGCCACCTCGTCCATCTGGAGACCACCTTCGACCGTGACGTCGTCCGGCGGCACATCACGGTGCTGGTGCTCACCGGCAGCAGGTTGCTCATCGGCCACGCCGACGACCACGCGGACGACCCTCCGGCGCCGCAGGATGTCGCCACCGCCACCACGGAGTCGATCCCGCTCTCCGCCGTGCGCGGCGTGATGCTCACCCATGTCGTGGAGGACCCGCAGCACTACGTGCCCGGCAGCCTGGGCCGGGAGATCACCCTGACGCTCGGGTGGGGCACCGTCTCCCGGCTCGACCTCGTGCCGGCGGCCTGTGCGGACCCCGAGTGCGACGGTGACCACGGCTACGAGGGCACGATCACCGGCGACGACATCGCCCTGCGCATCTCGGCCACGGCCGACGGCACCGACGCCCTGTCCAACGCACTCGTCTTCGCCAGGGACCTCTCGGCCGCCATCGGTCAGGGCTGAGGCTTGATGGCTGACCCGCGAGGCCGGATGCCGGGCACGGGAGATGCGTCCGCCCAGCCACCCGTCGGGGGCGGGCCCGCGCTGGCCGACGTCCTCCCCAGCGTCGCCACCAGCCTGGGTGTGCCGTGGCGCACGCAGTCGACGGACGGCGGCCTCGACCTTCCTCCGGCACGGCGTGCGGTGGTCGTGCTCATCGACGGTCTGGGACACGACCTGCTGGTGCGCCGCGCCGGTCACGCTCCTTGGCTGCGGGCCCACCTGAGCACCACGAGGCGACTCTCCAGCGGTTTCCCGTCGACCACCGCCACGTCGATGGGCAGCTTCGGCACCGGCCTGGCGGCCGGCGCGCACGGCCTGCTGGGCTATGAGGTGCTCGTTCCCGGGGCAGACCGGCTGCTCAACGAGCTGTCCTGGGAGGACGGGCCGGACCCCTTCGCCTGGCAGCCGCACGACACGGTCTTCGAGGTCGTGGCCCGCAGTGGGGTCGACGTGACCCGGGTGGGGCCGCACTACTTCGACGGGTCGGGGCTGACCAATGCCGCCCTGCGCGGCGGGCGCTTCGTGGCCGCTCGCTCCCTGGCGGAGCGCGTCGACGCCACCCTGGGGGCCGTCCGAGCCAGCGACCGCTCACTCGTGCACCTCTACTGGGGTGATCTCGACAAGGTCGGACACGTCCACGGCTGCGACTCCTGGCAGTGGGGTGATGAGCTGGAGTCGGTGGACCGCGAGCTCGCCCGGCTCGCCGGCTCCCTCCCGCCGGACTGCGCCCTCACCATCACGGCTGACCACGGCATGGTCGACGTGCCCCACGAGGTGCGCCTCGACGTCGCGCACGACGCCCGGCTCGCCGCGGGGGTCCGGCACGTGACGGCGGAGGCGAGGGCCCCGCAGCTCTACGTCGAACGAGGCGCCCTCCAGGACGTGCTCGCCGCCTGGCGCGAGGTGCTCGGCGCCACCGCGCAGGTGCGCACGCGCGCCGAGGCCGTCGGAGCGGGGTGGTTCGGAGCAGTGTCGCACCAGAACCTGCCGCGCATCGGTGACGTCGTCGTCGCCATGCAGGGGCGGCACGCCGTCGTGGACTCCCGACGCGCCCGACCCGAGCTCCTCGCCCTCATCGGCCTGCACGGGTCGCTCAGCGACGACGAGGTCTCGGTCCCGCTGGTGCACGTGCCGGCGTCCTCGCTCGCCTAGGGTGTGCGCTCGTGGCGGAACTGGTCTTCTTCTCGGGCACGATGGACTGCGGCAAGTCGACCCTTGCCCTGCAGATGGATCACAACAACAGCGTCCGCGGGCGCCAGGGGATGATCTTCACCAAGTTCGACCGGATGGGCGACTCGGTGCTCTCCTCGAGGCTGGGGTTGTCGACGCCGGCCATCGAGGTCCAGGACTCCCTCGACTTCTGGGACGTCGTCGTGGAGCGGCTCACCTCTGGGGCGCGGGTGGACTACCTCATCTGCGACGAGGCGCAGTTCTACACGCCTGCGCAGGTCGAGCAGCTGGCACGGGTCGTCGACGAGATGGGCATCGACGTGCACGCCTTCGGGATCACCGCTGACTTCCGCACCGAGCTCTTCCCCGGCTCGCGGCGACTCATCGAGCTCTCGGACCGGGTGCAGCTGCTCCAGGTCGAGGCGCTGTGCTGGTGCGGACGCAAGGCGACGCACAACGCGCGCGTCGTCGACGGGGTGATGGTGGTCGAGGGGGAGCAGGTGGTGGTCGGCGACACCGCGGAGGCGAGCGAGGGCCTGGTGGAGTACGAGGTGCTCTGCCGCCGGCACTACATGCGCAGGATGAACAGTCATGCGGCGCGGGCGGCAGCGATCTCGCCCGACACCTTGCCCTTCGACCTCGACGTCTGCCCGGTGCCGCCCCCGGCCTGACCAGGGCTTTGCTTCACCGGGGCCGGGCTCAGCCGGGCCCACTCCCTCGGGTGCCGAAGACGATGTCGTCCCAGCTGGGCACGCTCGGGCGACCCTTGCGTCCACCGGTCTGCCTGGTCGGCACCGGCCGCCGCTCCCGCTGGGGGGCTGCGTCTGCTCCGACCTCCTCGAGCTCCTCGACCTGCTCCGGCGCGGTGTCCGACGTGGTCGCGTCGGTGGTCTCCTCGCGCCCGTCACGACCGACTCCGTCGACCGGCACATCGTCCTGGGGCCAGCCGCCGACGTGCTCGTCCGCGTCGCCGACGGCCTCCTCGAGGTGCTGGGAGACGCGGTTGCGCCCGCGTGCCGCAGGCGGTGGTTCCACGCCTGCCACGGGGACGAGGAGGTCCTCCAGGGGGAGGGCGTCGTGTCGTGGACGGTCGTCGCCCGGGGTGTGGGAGGGGGAGGCCCGCCGGCGCCCACGACGTCCACGAGCGCTGTGCTCACGCATCGCGGCCATCAGGTCGATGGGCTCCTGGGACGCGCGGTCCGCAGCCTTCCGGTCGATGCCACCGTCGGCATCGAGGTCGTAGACATCGAGCTCCTCGGAGGAGTCGGCGCGGTGCGGCGCAGGGATGGCGCGGTTGGGTGCGGCCTCCTCGCTCAGCCAACGCGCCTCGTCGTTGGTCGCCGTCACCGACCCGCCGAGCGGTTCGTAGGACCAGCTCGCCGTGCGCTGGCGCCCCCCGGCGGGAAAGGTCATGGTGAGCGACCAGATGCCGTCCTCGTCGCGAGCGGAGTCCCACTCGGCGGCTCCTCGCTCGACGCCCCGGTCCCTCAGGCGCTCGGTGACCCGCTCCGTGAGGGTCACCGGCCCGGAACCGCGGCTCCCGACGGCGCACTCGCGAGCCGTGCGGGCGATGTATTCGCGCTCGGCAAGCACCGGTCCCTCGAAGCGCCGGACCTTCTCCACCGTCCAACCAGCCCGGTCGGCGACCTCCTCGGTCGACAGTCCCCGACGCACCAGGGCTTGCACCTCGCGCGGGCGCAGACCGCCGTCGATCTCGATCTGCAGCTGTCCGAGGTGGGCCCGGTCCCGGCGGGCTGCGGCACGCAGGGCGTCGTCCAGCGGCACCCGGAATCGCGCGCCGGTGGCGTCGGTGAGCAGCACGTGCTGGCCGTCCTCGTGGACGCCGATGAGGCGAAGGTCCTGCATGTCACGCTCCCGGTGGTGCTCGTCGTCAGAACCAGACGATGCCACCTCGACCCCCCGGATCGGGGATACCACGCCGAGGGTCGGGGGAAAGCGCGGGCTACCGTTGCGCCATGACACCGTCCGCCGACCTCAGCCCCTACGACGTCGTCCTCCTGGGTTCCTTCGGGGGCCCCGAGGCGCCTGAGGAGGTCATCCCGTTCCTGCGCCGGGTCACCGCGGGCCGGGACATCCCCGAGGAGCGGCTGGTCGCCGTGGGGGAGCACTACTTCGATCGTGGCGGGCGCAGCCCGATCAACGACCTCAACCGCGACCTGCTGGCTCGCCTGCGCGCCGAGCTGGACCGCCGGGGGATCGACGTGCCGGTGATCTGGGGCAACCGGAACTCCGAGCCCTTCTTCGCCGACGCCGTGCGGGAGTCCCTCGACCTCGGCGCGCGCCGCGTGCTCACCCTGCTGACGAGTGCGTACTCCTGCTACTCCTCCTGTCGTCAGTACCGCGAGGACCTCGCGGCCGCTGTCGCAGAGGTCGGGCCCGCTGCCGACGGGCTGGTTCTGGACAAGGTCCGGCCGTATGCCGTGCACCCGTCGGTCGGTCGGTCCTGGACGCGCGCGCTGCTCGAGGGGCTTCGGGGCGTCGAGGACCCGGCGAGCGTGCGGCTGCTCTTCGTGACCCACTCCATCCCGCTCGCGATGGACGACACGTCGGGGCCGGGCGACGGCGAGGGCAACCTCTACGTCGACCAGCACCTGCGCCTGCTGAAGCGAATCACCGACGAGGCCAACACGGCGCTCGGCACGGACCTCACCGGTGAGCTGGTCTTCTGCTCGCGCTCGGGTCGGCCGTCCCAACCGTGGCTCGAGCCCGACGTCAACGACCGCATCGAGGAGCTCGCCGCGGAAGGGGACGGGCCCGTGGTGGTCCTCCCCATCGGTTTCATCTCCGATCACATGGAGGTCATCCAGGACCTCGACACCGAGGCTGCCGAGACGGCCGAGCGGGTGGGTCTGCCGTTCCTGCGGATCGCCACCCCCGACACCGACGAGGAGTTCGTGTCGGGCCTGGTCGACCTCCTGCTCGAGCGCGCTGCGCAGGCCCGCGGCGAGGTGATCGCGCCGCTGACCTGGCTCACCGGTGACGTCCGACCCTCCGTCTGCGCGCCGGGGTGCTGCCCCAACCTGCGGACCGCAAAGCCGGCGCTGTGCGGGAGCGACTGATGGGGGCGTCAACTCCGGTAGCGCTCGAGCTGCCCGAGGGAGTCGACCTCCAGGACCTCGAAAGGATCGCCTGCATCGCGGCGGAGGTTGCCGGCGACCTCGTGGTGAGCGAGCGTCCGGCCACCCTCGACGTGTCCGCGAAGTCCACCCGCACCGACGTCGTCACCGAGATGGACCAGGCCAGCCAGGAGCTGCTCATCCGGTTCCTGGGGGAGCGCCGACCCCAGGACGGGGTCGTCGGCGAGGAGGAGGGAGCCGCGGTCGGCAGCTCCGGCGTCACCTGGGTGCTGGACCCCATCGACGGCACGACCAACTACCTCTACGGCATCCCTGCGTATGCCGTGTCCGTGGCCGCCGTCGTGGGCGACCCGAGTGTCCCTGGCGGCTGGCGCAGCATCGCGGGTGCAGTGCTCAACCCGGTGAGTGGCGAGCTCTTCCACGCCCATCTGGGAGGCGGAGCTCGGCTGACCACGGACGCGGGGACCGTGGCGCTGTCGACGACCGACGCCAGCGACCTCGGTCTGGCGCTGGTCGGCACGGGGTTCGGCTACGACGCCGAGGTCCGCGAGCGACAGGCCAGGGCTCTCGTCGAGCTGCTGCCGAGGGTCCGCGACATCCGCCGGGCGGGGAGTGCTGCGCTGGACCTGTGCTCCGTGGCGTGCGGTCGTCTCGATGCCTACTACGAGACGGGGCTCAATGCCTGGGACCGCGCGGCCGGGGAGCTCATCGCCCGGGAGGCCGGTGCGGTGGTCTGCGGGCTCACGGGTCCTGACGCCGGAAAGGACCTCACCATCGCGGTCGGCCCGGGCCTGGCCGCAGACGTCGTGGCGATCGTGCGGGACCTCACCCGGCGCCACGTGACCGGCATCCGCTGAGCATCCGCAGCGCTCGTATCGTCACCGATCCACTGCCTGACCACGCAAGGAGAAGCCACCCATGAGCCAGCAGGCGAGGTTGCCGGTCCTGGACCTGTCCGTCCTCGATCACGGAGAAGCTGCGACTCAGAGGTTTCGCGACGACCTGCGCCGCGCCACCCATGAGTTCGGGTTCTTCTACCTCACCGGGCACGGGATTCCCGACGATGTGGTGCTTCGAGCGTTCTCGGTGGCCCGCACGTTCTTCGCACTGCCCCCGGAGGAGAAGCTGCGCGTCGAGATGGCGAAGAGCCCTCACTTCCGCGGCTACAACCGCACCGGGGGAGAGCTGACGGCAGGCAAGACCGACTGGCGCGAGCAGATCGACATCGGCGCGGAGCGCGAGGCCGTGTCCGACCCCGGGGCACCCGCATACATGCGCCTCGAAGGCCCGAACCTCTGGCCCAGTGCCCAGCCCGAGCTGCGAGAGGTGTTCACGCAGTGGAGCGAACGGTGCGCGAGCATCGGCACCCGGCTGCTGCGGGAGTGGGCTGCAGCCCTGGACAGTCCGGCCGACGTCTTCGACCCGGCGTTTGCCGACCGCCCCTCCACCCTCATCAAGCTCATCAGGTATCCCGGTCGCCAGAGCGACCCGGCGACAGCCCAGGGCGTGGGCGCGCACAAGGATCCCGGCGTCCTGACCTTGCTCATGGTGGAGCCCGGTAAGGGGGGCCTGCAGGTGGAGCACCACGGCACGTGGATCGATGCGCCGGCGATGCCGGGGGCATTCGTCGTGAACATCGGGGAGCTCATGGAGTTCGCCACCCGCGGCTACCTCAAGGCAACCGTGCACCGAGTCGTCTCACCCGAGCCGGGAGCTGACAGGCTCTCGATCCCGTTCTTCTTCAACCCGGCGCTTGACTCCACCATGCCGCTCCTCACGCTTCCGGCCGAGTTGGCTGCTGGGGCGGAGGGCGTCAGCCAGGACCCCACCAACGTCATCTCCGGCACGTTCGGGGACAACCTCCTGAAGGCCCGGCTGCGCGCCCACCCCGACGTCGCTGCCGCACACCACCCCGACCTGCACGCAGGGACCACCTGAGCTCGTCGTGGACCCGACCCGAGGAGGGGAAGATGTCAGAGTTCGGCTTGGTGGTCCGGTTCGTGCTCAAACCTGGGCGGGCGCGAGAATTCGACGCGTTGATGCGCGACACGGTGGCGGGCATTACGGCGCACGAGCCCAACACGCTGGTCTACGCGGTGCACGCCCTCGTGGCCGAGCCCGACGTGCGCATCTTCTACGAGTTGTACACGAACGAAGCAGCGTTGGCCGAGCACGAGTCTCAGACCACGACTCGCTCCTTCCTCGACCGAGTCGGCGACTACGTCGAGAGCATCGACGTCCAACGAATGCGCCTGGTGGTCGCAACTGGCGTCACTGGCCTCCAGACTGACGCCGAGGGCGTGGAGCCGCGTTGAACATGGCCTTCTCGGGGCCTCAGCAGCCGGGGAGTGGTCCTGGCCGTCCCGATCTGGCGTCAGTGCGATGTCGCACGAATCAGATTCTGCTGTAAGCGAACTCGGCCACTCAGACTCTTGTGTCTCGAACAGGTGTCCGATAGAATGTGGGGTATGGACCAGCCCTTGATGAGCCTCGCGGAGACCCGCTCGGCGATGCAGGCGGCCCGGGACACGCTCGCGGGTTTT
>JBDTDY010000218.1:0-3329 GCA_039922835.1 Ornithinibacter sp. | reverse complement strand
ACCACGGTCAACCACGAGGGTGAGCTGTCCCCGGCCGTCTACGACGCGGTGCGCGCCGTCGTCGACGCCGGCCACCACGTGACCATCGCGACCGGCCGCGCCATTATCGGAACCCTCCCCGTCCTCGAGCGCCTCGGGTTGACCAGCGGGTATGCCGTGTGCGCCAACGGCGCGGTCACCCTGCGCCTCGACGAGGGGCTGGACCAGGGCTACGAGATCGTCGAGGCGGTGACCTTCGACCCGGCGCCAGCGCTGCTGATGCTCCGCGAGCACTTTCCCACCGCCCTGGTCGCGGTGGAGGAGCTCGGGGTCGGGTTCAAGGTGACGGCGCCCTTTCCTGACGGCGAGCTCGACGGCAGCCCCCGCATCGTCGCGTGGGAGGAGCTGATGTCCTCTCCGGTGACGCGCCTGACCCTGCGGGACCCGAGCAGCACCAGCGAGGAGTTCATCGCGACGACCGAACGCATCGGGCTGCACGGCGTCGGCTACGCGGTGGGGTGGAGCGCGTGGCTCGACATCACCCCCGAGGGCGTCTCGAAGGGCGCCGCCCTGGAGGCGGTCCGCCGACGACTGGGCGTCGAGCCGATGGACACCGTTGCCGTCGGTGACCAGCGCAACGACCTCGAGATGCTGAGGTGGGCCGCCCACGGTGTGGCGATGGGCAACGCGCCCGAAGAGGTCAAGGCGATCGCGAACGCGGTCACCGGCGACGTCGACGACGACGGCCTCGTCCCGGTCCTGCGCGCCCTGCTCTGAGGCACACCCGCCGTCCGGGCCAGGGGAAGGACGGCGGCGAAGTGGTGCGCACATCACGACCACCCGGCATCCTCGCAGGTGGCAGTGTGTGCGGGATGGACACATCGCAGGCCACGAGCGCCGCCCGAGAAGCAGGAAACAGCCGCGTCGTCGAATACGGTGCGCGAGTCGGCTTCGCGATCCTGGGGGTATTGCACCTCCTGATCGGCTACATCGCGCTGAAGATCGCCTGGGGGAAGGGTGGCGGCTCCAAGCAGGCCGACTCCTCCGGTGCCCTGAAGACTCTGGCGAGCTCCTCGACCGGCTCGGTCGTGCTGTGGATCGGCGTCGTCGGCTTCGCCCTCCTCGCCGTCTGGAGCATCACCGAGGGCATCGCTCGTCGCCAGGACAAGGCCGACCTCACCAAGCTTCTGTCCAAGGGCATCATGTACGCGTTCTTCGCGTGGACGACCTTCAAGATCGTCGCCCTCGGTCAGTCGAGCAGCAGCGAGAAGCAGACCGAGGGCTTCGCTGCCTCGGTCATGGGCAACACCGGTGGCCGGCTTCTCGTGGGTGTGATCGGGCTGGTGGTCCTCGGTGTGGCGGGCTATCACATCTACAAGGGGTGGGCGAAGAAATTCCTCGAGGACCTGCAGGGGAACCCGGGGGAATGGGCCGTTCGCGCTGGTCGGGTCGGCTACATCGCCAAGGGCATCGCCCTGGTCGTCGTCGGCTTCTTCTTCGTGTATGCCGCGTGGACCGCTGACCCCAAGAAGACCCAGGGCCTCGACGGCGCGCTGAAGACCTTGAAGGAGGCGCCGGGCGGGCCGGTGATCCTGACCCTGGTCGCGCTCGGGATCGCCGCCTACGGCGTCTACTCCTTCGCCCGCGCGAAGTACGCCAAGCTCTGAGGCGCGTTGGCCGCGCTCAGTCCTTCGCCGGCTCGCGCCGCAGGTATCCCCACGCCAGCAGCGCGCACACCCCGCCGTTGATCATGCCCCAGAGCACGTCGGTGGGGTGGTGGGCGCCGCGATACAGCCGGGCGTAGGTCACCAGGAAGGGCGCCAGCACGCAGAGCACGATGACCACCCGGCGCAGCGCGACGTTCGTGATCCTGGTGGCCATCAGCGCCAACGAGAAGTAGAGGGCGCTCGACGCCCCGACGTGACCGCTGGGAAAGCTCGACGTCGGCGGCGTCGGGTCCAGGCGCTCCACGTTCGGCCGGTCGCGACCCACCACGTGGGTGGCGATGACGAAGACCGTGGCCTGGAGCGAGATCGCGATGAGGGGCACCACGGCATACCACCACTGCCGGGTGCGCCACCAGATGAGGGCGGCGACGAGCACCGTCACCCCGATGACGTACTCGGTGTTGCCGATCGAGGACATGAACAGCGTGACCGTCTCGCCGGTCGGGGTTCGGATCTCCTGGAACCAGTAGTTGACGTCGTTCTCCGACTCCGAGAGGGCGGAGAGCGGCCCCTTCAACAAAAAGCCGAAGCCGACGATGACGAGGAAGAGGGGGATCGCCGGGAGCACAGCGCGTACGGCCACGTCGCGCAGCGCGCTCTTGAAGGCCGGGCGGCTCTGGTCCTCGTCCCACCGGGTGAGGAAGCTCATCAGATCTCCTGTGCGGTCGCAGTGTCGGCGCGGCTGGTGCCGCCCTCGAGGTCCGGGTCGTTCGACGCGCTCGGGTCCGGCGGGTTCCAGCCGCGATAACCGGCATACGACGCCAGCGCCAGACCTGCACCGGTGATGACCCCCACCGTCACGTCGCTGGGATAGTGCACGCCGAGGAAGATCCGGTCCAGCGCGGTCACCAGCACGACGAGCACCGCCACGACCACGGCCACCACCCGGGCCGCGACCGGTGTGAGCAGCGGCCACAACAGGATGACGACGATGGTCGCCCACGCCGCTGAGTTCAGTGCGTGGCCCGAGGGGAAGGAGTAACCGGGCGCCTCCGAGACAGGGTCCTCGACGACGGGGCGGGCCCGCTGCACGACGAGCTTGGCCACCAGCCCGAGGAACCAGGCGAACATCATCGTGCCGAAGGCCCACCAGGCGCGGGTGCGAAGCCCCTTCGCGAGCCACACTCCCAGGCAGAGCAGCGTGCCGACGACGTAGAGGTTGATCGGTTGGGTGAGCGCCTGCCAGAAGATGAGGAACGACTGCAGCCCGTCCCTGGGCCGGGTGATGTCGGTCGCCCAGGTGATGATCGCGTCGTCGGCGCGCTGCAGCGGGTCCCAGGTGCTGCGGATCAGGAAGCCCATCCCGATGAGGATGACGGCAACCACCACCCCGTATGCCGTGGCTCGGCCGAGCCTGCGGCTCCGGGTCTCGCTGCGCGTGGGTGCGTCGGTGCTGGTCACCGGACTTTTCTACCCCATCGGAGCCTCATGGGATGCTGTCAGCACCATGGCAGAACTGCTCGTCACCTCCCCATCGAACCCGCGCCTGAAGGAAGTGCTGGCGCTGCGCCGTCGACGCACCCGCGAGGACCAGGGCCGCACCGTCGTCGAGGGCTACGAGGAGCTGGGCCTGGCAATGGATGCCGGCGTCGTGCCATTCACCGTGCTGCACTGCCCCGAGCT
>JBDTDY010000217.1:0-4763 GCA_039922835.1 Ornithinibacter sp. | reverse complement strand
GACGCGTCCGGCGAGACGGTGCGCAGCGAGTCGATCCAGGCTGACCGGCCCAGCGACCGAGTCGTCCCCACTCCGGTGGATCGCGCCATGCCCACCACGGACGGCAACGCCGTCCACGAGAAGGCCCCGCGCACGGACAACCAGTCCGGCCCGGTCGCCTGACCCCCTCCTCCACCCGCTCCATGGCCCGACTGCGCCGGCGCCCTCGCGACCCCGAGGGCAGGATGACGCTGGGGGACCACTTCCGCGAGTTCCGTCGGCGGCTGTTCATCGCGGCCGCGTCGGTGCTGGTCGCCGCGATCGTCGCAGCCTTCTACTACAGCCAGGTGTTCACCTTCCTCCAGGCTCCCTTCGTCGCCTACAAGGACGCCAATCCCGACAGCCTGATCAGCCTGAACTTCGGCGAGGCAACCTCGGCGCTGTCGAACTTGATCAGCCTGTCGATCTTCGTCGGTGTCGTGGTCTCGAGCCCGATCTGGCTCTACCAGGCGTGGGCCTTCATCGTTCCCGGCCTGACGAAGAAGGAGAAGCGGATCTCGCTGGCGTTCGTCGGCTCGATCGTCCCGCTGTTCCTCGCCGGGTGCTACCTCGCCTACACGATCCTCCCGCAGTCGTTGGCGATCTTGTACGGGATCAGCCCCAAGGGCACCTCGAACATCCAGCAGGTGTCGATGTACTTCGCCTTCGTCACCCGGTTCATCCTCGTCTTCGGTCTGGGCTTCCTCTTTCCCGTGGTGCTCGTCGCACTCAACGTCATCGGCATCATGCCCGCGAGCCGACTCATCAAGGGCTGGCGGGTCTCGGTGGTCCTCATCTTCGTCTTCGCGGCAGTCGCGACCCCGACGGCTGACCCCTTCACGATGTTCGTCTTCGCAGCCCCGCTGACCGCGCTCTACTTCGGGGCGTGGCTGGTGTGTCGTGTCCTGGACAAGCGCAAGGAGAAGTCGAGGCCGGACTGGCTCGAGGTCGACGACACCGAGGCCTCGGCCCTCTGATCGACAGGGCGCGCTAGCCTCACCACATGTCCGCGCGCCTCGGCCTGATGGTCAACCCGACTGCGGGAAAGAACACCGGTGCGCTCATCGGCACCCGCGCACTGACCCTGCTGCGCGCGGCGGGGGTCGACATCCTCGACCTCAGCGCCACCGACGCCCGCAGCGCCCGGGAGAAGGGCCGTGCCGCCATCGCGGCGGGGGAGATCGACCGGCTCGTCGTGGCCGGGGGCGACGGCATGGTGCACCTGGGCGCGAACCTCTGCGCCGGGACCGACGTCGAGCTCGGCATCATCGCCGCCGGCACCGGAAACGACATCGCCCGCGAGCTGGGGCTGCCGGTGCGCGATGCCGAGCAGGCGGTGGAGCGCATCCTCGCCGGCCGCACCAGGGCGGTCGACGCGGCGCGGCACACCACGGCGACGGGGGAGTCGCGGTGGTTCGTGGGGGTGCTCGCCGCCGGTTTCGACGCCATCGTCAACGAGCGCGCCAACCAGTGGCGCTGGCCGCGCGGACCGATGCGCTACAACCTCGCCGTGCTGCGCGAGCTGCCGGTGTTCCGACCCATCCCCTACGTCCTGGAGCTTGACGGCCGACGGATGGAGACCGAGGCGATGCTCGTCGCGGTCGGCAACGGCCCGGCATACGGCGGTGGCATGCGGGTCACCCCGGACGCATCCTTCGACGACGGGCTGCTCGACGTGCTCATCCTCCATGGCATCTCCACACTCGAGTTCCTGCGGGTGTTCCCGCGTGTCTTCAAGGGCACCCACGCCAGCCACCCAGAGGTAGAGATCGTGCGGGCCACCACCGTGCGACTGGAGGCCACCGGCATCGTCGCCTACGCAGACGGCGAGCGTTTCGGCGCGTTGCCGATGACCCTTGAGGCCGTGCCGGGTGCCCTCACCGTGCTGGCGTGAGCGCTGACGTAGCCTGACCCCATGCCCAGCCCCGCCGAGCGGTATGCCGCTGCTGCGGCCCGCAACCGTCGTGAACGCCTCGAGCTCGGCAGGTTCATCGCGGGCCTGGACTTCCCGCTCGACGACTTCCAGCTGCGCGCCTGCGAAGCGGTCGAGGAGGGCAAGGGTGTGCTCGTCGCCGCGCCCACCGGCGCGGGAAAGACCATCGTCGGGGAGTTCGCCGTGCACCTGGCGCTCGCGACGGGGCGTAAGGCCTTCTACACCACACCGATCAAGGCGCTCTCGAACCAGAAGTACCGAGACCTCGTAGCGGTCCACGGCGCGGACCAGGTCGGACTGCTCACCGGCGACACCTCGATCAACGGTGAGGCCCCGGTCGTCGTCATGACCACCGAGGTGCTGCGCAACATGATGTATGCCGAGTCCCGCACCTTGAACGGGCTCGGCTTCGTCGTCATGGACGAGGTGCACTACCTCGCCGACCGGTTCCGGGGTGCGGTCTGGGAGGAGGTCATCATCCACCTGCCCGATCACGTGCAGGTGATCTCGCTCTCGGCGACGGTGAGCAACGCCGAGGAGTTCGGCGACTGGCTCGCCGCGGTGCGTGGCAACCACGAGGTGGTCGTCACCGAGCACCGCCCGGTGCCGCTGTTCCAGCACATGCTCGTCGGCACGACGATGTTCGACCTCTTCGCGGGGAACCGCGTCGACCCCGACCTCCTGGCCGCGATCCGCACGGCCGAACAGCGCGGGCGCTTCGAGGACGTGCCGCGCGGTGGCGCCCGCGGCGGCAGCCAGGGTCGCTACCAGGGTGGCGGGAGGGGTGGCGGCCGCGGCGGGGGTGTCGGACGCGGGCCGGGGGGCGGCGCCGGTGGTCGAGGACTTGAGCGCGGCAGTCGACCCGGCGGTGGAGCGACCCGCCCAGAGGTCATCGAGGAGCTCGATCGCGACGGGTTGCTGCCGGCCATCACCTTCATCTTCAGCCGGGTGGGCTGCGAGGCGGCCGTCGGCCAACTGCTCGCTGCGGGCACCAAGCTGGTGTCCGAGCGCGAGGGGCTCCGCATCCGCCGGCACGTCGAGGAGCGCGTGGGCGCCCTGGCGGAGGAGGACCTCGCCGTGCTCGGCTACTTCGACTTCGTCGGGGGACTCTCGCGGGGCTTCGCAGCCCACCACGCGGGGATGCTGCCGTTGTTCCGGGAGATCGTCGAGGAACTGTTCACCGATGGCAGGATCCGCGCGGTCTTCGCGACGGAGACCCTCGCCCTGGGCATCAACATGCCGGCTCGCACGGTCGTGCTCGAGAAGCTGGTGAAGTTCAACGGTGAGGCGCACGTCGACATCACCCCCGCCGAGTACACCCAGCTCACCGGACGCGCGGGGCGCCGCGGCATCGACATCGAGGGCCACGCAGTCGTCCAGTGGGCCAGGGGGGTGGACCCGATGGCCGTCGGCGGTCTCGCCTCGGCACGCACCTATCCGCTGCGCTCGAGCTTCCGACCCACCTACAACATGGCGGTCAACCTCGTCGCACAGGTCGGGCGCGAGGTCGCCCGCGACATCCTCGAGACGTCCTTCGCCCAGTTCCAGGCGGACCGGGCCGTGGTCGGCATCGCGACGAAGGTGCGCCGCAACGAGGAGGGCCTCGACGGCTACGCCGATGGCATGCACTGCGACCTCGGCGACTTCCGGGAGTACGCATCGCTGCGGCGGTCCTTGGCCGACGCCCAGAAGGACGGCGCGAAAGCTCGTTCGGCGTCCCGACGGGCCGAGGCCGCGGTGTCGTTGGAGGCACTGAAGATCGGCGACGTCATCCGCATCCCCACGGGGCGGCGCGCCGGATGGGCGGTCGTGGTGCAACCTTCGCGGATCGGTAGAGGGGCCGGCACGGGGCCGGCTGTCATCACCGAGGACAAGCAGTTCCGGCGCCTCACCACGGTCGACGTGCCCGAGCCGGTCGAAGCGATGGCCCAGGTCAAGGTGCCCCCACACTTCAACCCCAAGTCCCCGAAGTCGCGGCGAGACCTCGCGACCAGCCTGCGGATCGCGACCCCACGCGGCATCGAGGACTCACCGAAGCGCCGCGCGCGCGACATCCCCCCGGGTGAGCCCGAGCACGTCACGCGGATGCGCGCCGAGCTGAAGGCACACCCCTGCCACCAGTGCCCCGAGCGGGAGAACCACGCCCGCTGGGCGGAGCGCTGGTGGCGGCTCAAGCGCGAGACCGTGGGGCTCCAGCGCAAGGTCGAGGGCCGCACCAACACCGTCGCGCGCACCTTCGACCGGATCTGTGACGCACTGGAGTCGCTCGGCTACCTCGAGGACGGTGGCACCGTCGTCACCGAGCGGGGGGAGCGGTTGCGCCGGCTCTACACCGAGAAGGACCTGCTCGCCGCGGAGTGCCTGCGCCGCGACGTCTGGAAGCGCCTCGATGCCCCCGGTCTTGCAGCGGCCGTCTCGGCCCTGATCCACGAGCCGCGCCACGAGGAGGCCGAGGTCTCACCCAGGATGCCGAACGACGAGGTCGCAGAAGCGATCCTCACCATGGAGCGGCTCTGGGGCGGCATCGAGGAGCTCGAGACCGAGCACGACCTCCCGTCGACCTCGATGCCCGACGGTGGAATGGCGTGGATGGTGCACCGATGGGCCTCCGGGGAACGCCTCGACGCGGTGCTGCGCGGACAGGACGTGGCAGCCGGCGACTTCGTGCGCCGCTGCAAGCAGCTCGTCGACCTGCTCGACCAGGTCGCCAAGGCGTCCACCGACGGGGAGATCCGGCGCACCGCGCGCCCCGCGATCGACGGGGTGCGCCGTGGGGTGGTGGCGGCGGACCGCCTCGACTGACCTCGACCCC
>JBDTDY010000216.1:0-5184 GCA_039922835.1 Ornithinibacter sp. | reverse complement strand
CGAGCAGCCACATGAGGAACGTGGAGAAGAGCTGGGGGCGGTCCTGCACGCCTGGCAGCTCGAGCATCGAGACCAGGCCGCGGCCGTCAGGGGCGGTGCGCAACAGGTCGGTGGTGTCGAACTCCGGGAGGCCGAAGAACGCATCGGCTCCCTGGTCGGAGAAGGTGATCAGCTGCCGCAGGATGACCCCCGCCGTGGCCGAGGACAGCCCCCCGAGCTCCTTCAGGTCGGCCTTGCCCTCGTCGCCGGTGAGGAACTGCACCACCGCGCGCAGGTCCTCGATGGTGTCGAGCCACAGCCCCTTCTTGTCTGCGTAGTGGAAGACGAGCCCGAGGCTGGACTCCTGGGTGTCGTTGAGCCCGAGCACCTTGGAGAGCAGGGTCGGCCCGAACATCGAGACGCTGGCCCGGATCGGGATGCCGGTGCCCTGGCCGCCGAGGGAGTAGAACTCCGTGGGGTATGCCGTGGGCTGCCACTGCATGCCGACGTCGGCCGAGCGGGAGACGATCCGGTCGTTGGACACGCCCGGACTCGCCATGCCCGAGAGGTCACCCTTGATGTCAGCCAGGAAGACCGGCACTCCCTGCGCGACGAGCTGCTCGGCCATGAGCTGGAGGGTCTTGGTCTTACCGGTGCCCGTGGCCCCAGCGACCAGTCCGTGCCGGTTCATCGCCGACATCGGGATGCGCACCGTGGCATCGGGATGGGCCACGTCGTCGACGACGGCCGCTCCGAAGTCCAGGGCAGCCCCCTCGAATGCGTACGCCGTGCGGATCTCGTCGATCAGGGTGGTGTCCACGTCATCGCTCACGAGAGCAATCTAGCCCGAGCCAGGGCGGCATCCCGGGCGCAGAGCGCTGACCGGCATAAGGTGCTTTCGTGATCTTCAAGGCTGTCGGGGACTCGCGCCCGTATCCGGACCACGGATACAGCACGCGGCAGTGGTCCAACGTGCCCCCGCGCCTGGTGCGTCTCGACGAGCTCGTCACGACCAAGCGCGAGCTCGACCTGCAGATGCTCCTCTCGGAGGACTCGACGTTCTACGGCGACCTGTTCGCGCACGTGGTCCAGTGGGAGGGCACGCTCTACCTCGAGGACGGCCTGCACCGCGCGCTGCGGGCGGCGCTGCACCAGCGCCCCACGCTGCACGCCCGGGTCATGGTGCTCGCAGGGTCGCCATGACGGACTACGCGAGCGAATCCCCCGCTTCCGTACAGGCACGCCGCAAGCGTCGCCGGTCGTTGATCACCCTCGCGGTCGTCGTGCTCGGACTCTTCTTCGCCTTCTGGTACGCGCTGTCCTACTACCGCGCCGACGCTGAGGTCAACGCGGGCAGCACTCCCGCGGCGAGATGCACCCCGTTCGACCCTGCCGTCGCCACGCCGGAGACCACGACCGTCAACATCTACAACGCCACGACGCGCAACGGGCTCGCCGGGTCGACCGCCAAGGGCATGGAGTCGCGCGGGTTCGTCATCGGCAAGGTCGCCAACGACCCGAGCAAGCGAAAGACCCCGGCCGTGGCGGAGGTGCGGTTCGGCCCGAAGGGTGAGACCCGGGCCAAGCTCGTGCAGGGCAACCTCCAGAAGGGGGCGACCCTGGTGAAGGACAAGCGCAAGGATGCCAGCGTCGACCTCGCTGTGGGCACCAAGTTCAGCGCCCTGGTGCCCGTGCCCAGCCCCAGTGGTCCGCCGATGTGCCCAGCCCCCTCGGTCTCACCCTCGGCGTCCGCCAGCCCCTGAGCCGAGGCTCGCCGCGCGAACCGGCTCCGCGGCATCCGGCACCTCACTCGCACCCGCGACTTCGAGAGCGGCGGAGAGGGCACGCAGGCTCCGGAGCCCGCGGAGCAGTCCGGAGCCCGCGAGGAGTCCAAAATCCCCCACAGGTGAGACACCTGAGGTATCTGTGTCCAGCGCTCGGCCTCCTCCCCACCATGGGTTCCGAGATCATGCCGTTGGTGCTCCTCACCGCGATGGTGATGGCCGTGCCAGGACCATCTGTGGCGTTCGCAGTGACACAGCGCCTCCAGGGTGGTCCCGCCGTGGGGGCATGGGGAGTGATCGGCCTGGAGACCGGTCTGCTGGTCCACGTCACCGGTTGCGTGCTGGGAGTCTCCGCACTCATCGCCACCTCACCAGCAACCCTCACGGGCATCAAGGTCGGGGGTGCGACCTACCTCGCGATCCTCGGTGGGCGACAGGTCATGGCGAGCCGGCACGTGGATGCCGTGGAGCTGGCCACCGCAGCGCAGCGTCACACGGCGGGTGGCTCGGCCTCGACCCCGCGAGCCGAGCGGGCGCGCGCCTTCCGGGGTGGACTGCTCGTCGACCTGCTCAACCCCAAGACGGTGATCTTCGTGCTCGCCCTGCTCCCCCAGTTCGTGCAGAGCGACCAAGGTCGATGGCGACCGGTGCTCGCGGGCGGCATCGTGGTCGCCCTGGGCCTGATCGCGGACCTGACGTGGATGCTGCTCGCCGGGTGGTTGTGGAGCGACCGGCCCAGCGCCAGACGCGAACGATGGACCCACGCCCTCACCGGGACAGCCTTCCTCGGCTTCGCCTGCGTGCTCGCCGCGCACTGAAGGCCGTCAGCGCTCCATTTCCCCACCGAAAGGAAATGCCCCCGGTCGCGTGGCGATCGGGGGCACTTCGTCGGCGGTGGCGGTGGGATTTGAACCCACGGAGGGCGTAAACCCTCACACGCTTTCGAGGCGTGCTCCTTAGGCCGCTCGGACACGCCACCGCCGCAGAGGTTACCGGAGCGGTGGGCGCAAGCCGAAATCGGTCAGGGCGCTCGACGGCCCTGAACCGGGGCCGGGAGGCCAGAACCTCGTTCAGTCGCGGTGGGCGCCGAAGAAGGCGCGGATCAGCTCGCCGCACTGCTCCTCGCGCACGCCACCGATCACCTCGGCGCGGTGGGTGGCGCGGCGATCGCGGGGCACGTCCCACACCGATCCGCAGGCACCGAGCTTGGGGTCCCAGGCGCCGAAGACCACCGTGTCGACGCGCGCGAGCATCAGTGCCCCCGCGCACATCGGGCACGGCTCGAGGGTCACCACGAGGGTGCACCCCTGCAGGCGCCACCCTCCCAGCGTGGCCGCCGCGGCACGGATCGCGACGACCTCTGCGTGCGCCGTGGGGTCGCCGTCGACCTCGCGCAGGTTCCGGCCCTCTCCCACCACGTGTCCCGACCCGTCGAGGACCACCGCACCCACGGGCACGTCGCCCGCTCGACCCGCCAGCTCTGCCAGCTCCAGCGCGCGGCCCATCCACACGGCATACCGGGGGTCGGCAGGAAGGCTCACCCGCTAAGTTTCACCCATGCGCGTCATCAACCCGGACCACCCGCTCATCGCCCACAAGCTGACCTACCTGCGGGACGAGCGCACCGACTCCCCGACCTTCCGCCGCCTCGCGGAGGAGCTGATGACGCTGCTGGCCTATGAGGCCACCCGCGACGTGCGGGTGGAGCCGTTCGAGATCCGCACGCCGGTGGCACCGACGACCGGCATCAAGCTCTCCAACCCCAAGCCCCTCGTGGTGCCCATCCTGCGCGCGGGGCTGGGCATGCTCGAGGGCATGGTGCGCCTGTTGCCGAGCGCGGAGGTGGGCTTCCTGGGCATGCAGCGCGACGAGGAGACCCTCGAGGCGGTCACCTACGCGAACCGGCTGCCCGACGACCTCTCGGGGCGACAGGTCTACGTGCTCGACCCGATGCTCGCCACCGGCGGGTCCCTGCTCGACGCGATCAACTTCCTCATCGAGCGCGGCGCGGACGACATCACCGCGGTCACCCTGCTCAGCACCCCGGAGGGCATCGACCGCCTCCAGGAGGCACTCTCGGACGTGACCCCGTCGGTGACCCTGGTGACGGGGGCGATCGATGAGCGGCTCAACGAGGTCGGCTACATCGTGCCCGGGCTCGGCGACGCCGGAGACCGGCTCTACGGCGTGGCCCAGTGACGCGTCGCTGACTGGCCTCACCCGGATGCCGCGGCCGCTCGGTCCGGATGCCGCGGACGCTCGGTCCGGATGCCGGAACGGCGTGTGGGTGCCTGTCCGCCCACCCGTAGCGAGGCGACACGCCCACGAGCCTCTTTTGTCACACCAGTCACATCTGTCACGATGGCGGGTGAGACGTGCACGCGGCACGCCCGCCATGAGGAGGACCCCTGACATGCCCCCGATCAAGAAGATCGTGCTGTGGCTCGTCGTCATCTTCCTGCTCTACGCGATCATCACCTCACCGAACGACGCCGCCAGCATCTTCAGCTCCGCCTGGGACGTCGTCTCCAACGGGGTGCGCAACATCGCGGCGTTCTTCGACCAACTCATCCGAGGCTGACGTGGCGCGGGCCCCCCGCCTCGACCGGGAGCTGGGGCGCTACCTCGTGGTGGGTGAGACACCGATCGTCGCGGTCCGCAAGCACTGGTTCTCCCTGAGCCGGGAGATCGGCCTGGTCGTCGCGGCCACGGCATTCTTCCTCTGGATCGACGCCAACACGACAGCGTCCCCGGGGAGCCGGACGTTCCACAGCGGCGCACTCGCGCTGTGGTGGGCAGCGGTGCTGTGGTTGGCGTGGCGGTGGCTCAACTGGCGCCATGACTGGTTCGTGGCCACCGACAAGAGGTTCTTGCTGTTCTACGGCTTCCTGCGCCGCAAGGTGGCGATGATGCCGCTGCAGAAGGTCACCGACATGACCTACGACCGCTCCATCGTCGGGCGGATCATCGGCTATGGCACGTTCATCCTGGAGTCCGCCGGCCAGGACCAGGCCCTGTCGGCGATCAGCCACGTCCCGGATGCAGATGCGCACTACAAGGCGATCTGCACCCAGCTCTTCGGGCCTGCACCCTCGCCTCGAGCTGACCCCGACGACCTGTGGCAGCCACCGCCGGTCGAACCCGGCGACGGCCACGGTGAGGGGCCCGGTGGTGGAGGCGGCACCCCGCCCGGCCCGCAGGGAGCCGGACCGCAGCCGGCGACCGGCCGCGGCGACGGTGGGCACGCGCACGACGACCGGACCGAGCCCACCGACGCGCCGGAGTCCTGGTATCGCAGCTCCAACCTGCGCGGCCCCCTCCATCTCGGCGACACCGGGGAGATCCCCGTGGTGCGGGTTGCCCGCGAGCAGGTCGAGGCCGAGGAGGGCGTCACGCTCTATCCGCCCCGTGACTGGCGCTG
>JBDTDY010000215.1:0-4262 GCA_039922835.1 Ornithinibacter sp. | reverse complement strand
CCGCCAACCTCACGTGGCCCGTCGTGGCCCTGCTGCACGTGGCCCACGTGGTGACCCTGCGCCGCGAGGCAATGGCCCAACGCCGTCTCGCCGACCGCGCCGCGGTGTGGCTCCCGGCCGCTTCGGTCAGGCAGGCGGGAACGCCTCGCTCCGCGGCTGCCCCACCCGGCCTCATGCATCTCGCCTCGGTCGGTCTGCTCGTGGCCGCGCTGGGGTGTCTCGGCATGCTGATGAGGGCGCAGAGCGCCGATGCGGCGCACACGGCGCGCAGCATCGTGGTGAGCAGCCGCGTCGTCGGGTTCACCGACGACGGCCTCGTTCAGGCTCGCCCGGACTCACCCGTCGCAGGGCTGCCCGACGTCGTGGTGCTGGACCCCCTGGACCCCTATGACGTCGGCGACGAGGTGATTCTTCGGGCTGACCCCACCGACCCCGGCTGGACCCACCCGGCGGGTGAGCCACCGGACCCCACGTGGTGGGCATCGCTCGCGCTCGGTGCCGCACTGCTGTCCGGGCTCTTGGCGGAGCGACTGCTCACCGCCCGGATGAGGCGAGCCGTCTTCCTGGCACGTCCTCCCACGCGAGGGGTCCCCATCCGGTATGCCGTGGACGACGGCTCCTGCGCGGTTCTCGCCTGCGTCGAGGGAGAGGCCGTCTTCGCGGAACTGCAGGTCATCCCGGCAGCAGACCTCCCGCAGGCCGGGCCGCTCGCGGAGAGCCTGCGACCGGCATACCTCGTGGGCGACGTGCGGACGGGCGGTTGGTGCGCCGTGGCCACTGCGGACGGGATGCTGCTGCCGGAGTCCCCCCTCTCGGCGTGGCCGGACCTGCCACTGTCGTCGCAGGTGGAGGAGGAGTCCGGCGGCGACCCCCGCGAGTGGAGCAGCCCGGTGCCGGAGTCGGCCCTGCCCGCAGCTCTCCCGGTGCGGCTGGGGCCGACGGTGCTGGACCGGGTCCTGGGTGTGGCCGCTGCGGTCGGCGCCACGGCATTCGGGGTCTGGCTGCTGGACCCCGAGGTCGGCGGCTGGTTCTCCAGCCTGCTGATCCTCGCCGGGGTCATGAACGTCGCCTATTGGGGGGTCAACCGGGCCGTGGAGTCCGTGACGGTCGACCGGTCGGGGCTGTCCGTGGCGTCGGCCCTGCGCCGGAGCACTGTGGCCATGATGAGTGTCGAGGAGGTGAGGTGCACGCCGACGCACGTCCTCGTCCTCGGGGCGGAGGGCCAGGAGCTGGAGATCGGCCCGTTCGGTGCGGGGGAGCCCGGTCGACACTCCGTGGTGTCGCGCGGGCGCCCGGCGATGGGGCCGAGCGCGGCGCAGGTGGCTTCGGCCATCGACCATGCCCGCGTGGCGGCGAGCTCTGTCGACGCGACCCGCACCGGCGAGGGAGGAGCGCGATGGCGGCCCGGGACGGGTGTGCCGTGGCTGGCCCTCGTCGCCGCGGTGGTGCTCGTCCGCTACCTCCAGGTCTTCGTCCTCTGACGCGACGTATTGCCCTCCACCCACGCCCGCAGGCCCGAAAGGCTCGCCCGGGCGTGGGTGGGGCGCAATACGTCGGGTGGGTCAGGAGGTGAGGAGGAAGCCCAGGTATGCCGCGCCGAGACCGAGCGTGAGCGAGAGGGTGAGGATCGTGGTCGCGGCGACCCGCCGCTCGTCCTCGAGCGCGTCCCACAGCTCCAGCGCCAGGGTGGAGAACGTCGTGAGGGCCCCGCAGAACCCCACCCCGACGAGGGCGAGCGGGCTGCCGGTTACCCCTGCACCGACGAGGAGCCCCAGCACTAGGGAGCCGGAGACGTTGACAGCAAGGGTCCCCACGGGCGGCGTCGTGCCGAACCGTTCGCGCACGACGTGGTTCACCCCATAGCGCAGGGGGGCGCCCAGTGCGCCCCCGAGCGCCACGAGCAGGGCGTGGGTGAGGGTCATCGCACCGGCCAGAGGCGTTCCCCGAGGGCGGAGCCCACGGCCACGGCGAGCACCCCGAGCACGAAGGTGCCCGCGACGTAGATGAGGGCGGCCTGCACGTGCCCTGCGTGCGTGAGCTGCACGACGTCGACCGCGAGGGCGGAGAACGTGGTCCAGCCCCCGAGGACGCCGACCCCGAGGAACGGGCGCGCGAGCCGGTGGGCGCCGGGTCGGTCGATGAGGAAGCCGACGAGCACCCCCATCACGAGGGCGCCGGTGACGTTGACGACCAGCGTCGCCCAGGGGAACCCGCCGGCGTCGTGCTGGAGTGCCAGCCCCACGGCATACCGACCCAACGAGCCCAGCGCACCACCGGCGCCGATGGCGGCCAGGATGGCTGGCTCGGGCTTTGAGCCGGGCACCACCGACTACCGGAGCGTCTCGAGGAAGTCGGCGATCCGCCCGATCGCCTCGGTGAGGGTGTCGACGTCGGGAAGCGTGACGAGCCGGAAGTGGTCGGGCTCGAACCAGTTGAAGCCGGTGCCGTGGGTGACGAGGATCTTCTTGGCGCGCAGCAGGTCGATGACGAACGCCTCGTCGCTCTCGATGGCATAGACCTGCGGGTCCAGGCGCGGGAAGCAGTAGAGCGCACCGCGGGGCTCCACGCACGAGACCCCGGGGATCTCGTTCAACAGCCGGGAAGCGAGCTTGCCCTGCTCGTAGAACCTTCCCCCCGGCACGATGAGCTCGGTGACGGACTGGTAGCCACCGAGGGCGGTCTGGATGGCGTGCTGCGCGGGCACGTTGGCGCACATGCGCATGTTGGCGAGCAGGGTGAGTCCCTCGAGGAAGTCCTCGGCCAGGTACTGCGGCCCGGAGACCATCACCCAGCCGGCGCGGTAGCCACACACGCGGTAGGCCTTGGAGAGCCCGCTGAAGGTCAGGCAGAGGACGTCGTCACCGGCATACGTCGCGGCGTGGTGGTGCACGGCGTCGTCGAAGATGATCTTCTCGTAGATCTCGTCGGCCATGACGACCAGGTCGTGGCGGCGAGCGATGTCGACGAGCGCCCTGACCGTCTCGGGCGAGTAGACCGCTCCGGTGGGGTTGTTGGGGTTGATGATCACCAGCGCGTGGGTGTTGTCGGTGATCTTGGCCTCGACGTCTGCGAGGTCGGGGTCCCACCCGTTGCCCTCGTCGCAGCGGTAGTGCACGGGCGTGCCGCCGGAGAGCGAGACGGCGCCGGTCCACAGCGGGTAGTCGGGGGCCGGGACGAGCACCTCGTTGCCGTCGTCGACGAACGCCTGGAGCACCATCGTGATGAGCTCGGAGACACCGTTGCCGATGTAGACGTCGTCGACGGAGGTCTCGGTCAGCCCGTGGGACTGGTAGTACTGCGCGACCGCGGTGCGGGCGGAGTAGATGCCGCGTGAGTCGGCGTAACCCTGGCTGTCGGGCAGGTTGTGCACGATGTCGGCGACGATCGACTCGGGCGCCTCGAAGCCGAAGGGGGCCGTGTTGCCGATGTTGAGCTTGAGGATCTTGTGGCCCTCGGCCTCCAGGCGCTGGGCCTCCAGCAGGATGGGCCCACGGACGTCGTAGCGCACGTGCTGGAGCTTCTTGCTCTGGACGATCCGACGCATGCCCAGAGTCTCCCACCTCCCCGACTTCGTCTGTGCTGCTGCGCCGACACGCCGTGTGCCGCGGCCTGAACCGGCAATCAGACAGACGAAGTGGGGGAGGCGCCAGACAGCACGAGCGCGTCGGGGTGACGGGGGCCTTACGACGAGGAGGCCGGATGCCGGGCAGCGGCGGGGCCTGGCCCTAGCCTTGCGTCGTGGTGCGGATCCTGTTCGTGGAGGATGACGCGACGGTGCGCGACGCCGTCGCGGCCTACCTCACGCGCGCCGGCCACGAGGTCGACGCGGTCGGGGACGGCCAGCGGGCCCTCGAGCGGTTCGCGGCGGAGCCCGCTGACCTGGTGCTGCTCGACCTCATGCTTCCCGGGATGGGCGGCTTCGAGGTCTGTCGCCGGCTGCGCACCATGCGCCGCGACCTTCCGCTCATCATGGTCACGGCGCGCGGTCAGGAGCACGAGCGGGTCCAGGGCCTCCAGCACGGCGCCGACGACTACGTCACCAAGCCCTTCAGCCTGCGCGAGCTCGAGCTTCGGGTGCGCTCGCTGCTGCGCCGCACGTCCGCCCCGGTGCTCGAGGTCACCGACGTGCTGCGTGACGGGGACCTCGTGCTCGACCTCGGGGCCCGCGTCCTGACCCGGGGAGGCGCACCGGTCCAGCTCACCGCGCGCGAGTTCGACCTCCTGGCGTGGTTTGTCCAGCACCCCGGGGTGGTGTGGTCGCG
>JBDTDY010000214.1:0-2527 GCA_039922835.1 Ornithinibacter sp. | reverse complement strand
CGAAAGACCGCGTTGTCGACGTGCACCAGCTGACCCAGCTGGGCGAAGTCCCGACAGACCAGGGTGTAGTGGTGCTTGTCGTCCAGCCTGCGGATCTCGCGGATCCGCTCCTTGGCGTCCTGGTTGCCCATCATCGCCCCGAGCGCATACCCGGAGTCGGTGGGGTAGGCGAGGAGCCCGCCATCGCGCAGGACCGCGACACTCTGCGCGATGGCTCGCGGTTGTGGGTCGACGGGATGCACGTCGAGGTAGCGCGCCATGCCCTCACGATAGGCCTGCGGAGGCGATGCGTCAGGTGCGCCGCAGCCCCCGCTTCCACAGCTCCACCGTCTGGACCACCCAGAACACCGCGAACAGGCTGATCAGCACGATCTCGACCCAGAACACCACCGACGTCGACCCGGTCGCGAGGCTGATGGCCACGGTGCCGGCCAGGGCAAGGAGCATGGCCACCGCGATGGACCGGTAGATCGGCACGAAACGGTTGCGGGAGCTCGGCATCGCGCCCTGGTGGACCGCCGCGCTGACGTCGCGGGCGTTGATCCAGACCACGGCGATGATCGCCAGGAACATCGGGATCGCGGCCGCGTCGTGGCCGCGCGCGATGAAGCTCTCACGATCGATGAAGAACCACACGATGCCGCCACCGAGGACGGCGACCGAGAGCAGGATGCCGCGTCGGTTGGTGGAGCCGATCCCCCGAGTTCCGCTCTCCCGCCTTGCGATGACGACGGCGAGGACCCCGACGAACAGGCCGGTGAGGAACAGCGCAGGCATGGAGTTGGCGACGAAGGCTGCCACGTCCGGGGCGAGGACGGCGCTCGAGGTGCACGACCCGACACCCGAGGTGGGGATGAAGGCGACACCCGGGGCGAGCATGCCCGCCAGGTTGAGCAGCACGTCCTCGCTGTCGGTGTTGCCCTTCAGGGCGATGAGGCAGACGCCCATGGTGACCAGGACGCCGATGAACACCGCGTGCACGGGGGTGTAGTAGTAGGCGCTGATGGAGGGTTGCAGACCGCACCCGGCCCGGGTCACCTCGATGGCGACGGAGACGAAGAGCAGCAGCACGAGGGCTGCGAGGGCGATGCGCAGGTAGTCGTAGGTCTTCACGGCCGCGAGCGCCGGGTCTTGCTCCATCTCGATCACTCCTTCATCGGTGAGGAGGCGTCACCGACGCCCCCGATACCGTTCAGCCCTCGCGCATCACGACGTCGGCGCCACGCTGCACGGTGCGCGAGACCGTGCAGAGCCGGTCGCGGCTCTGCTCGATGGCACGCGGCAGCCGCTCACGGGCCCTGTCGCCGTCGGCGCCCGAGGGGAACCGGAGGGTGAAGACGACCTCGATGTCACCGAGATGGTTCTGCGCGCCGTCGCGCATCTTCTCGCCGGTCGCCGTGACGTCGAAGGACGTCGGCTCGGCGATCCGGCTCGTGATGAAGTCCACGTCGGTGGCACTGCAGGCCGCCATCGCGGTGAGGAACAGCTCGACGGGCGTGAAGTCGGCCGACTCCCCTCCCCCGCCGACGCGTAGCGTGCCCCCGCGCACGTTGCTCACGAGGTAGGTGCCCTGCTCCTCGCGGGTCACCGACACGCTCCGGTGGCCCAGCCCGGTGCCACCGGTCTCATCCCGTGCTGCCATCAGGCACTCCATTTCTCGTCGATGGTGCGCACGACCTCGAGGTCGCGCCAGGTCATGGTCAGCCCGGTGATCCGTTCGAGGCGGGCGTTGGTGAGCGACGTGGTGTGGAACGCGATGCCCAGGTCGGCGATCAGCTCCGAGCCCAGGACCCGGACCCGCTCACCCGGGCGGTCCCATGCATCGAGCAGCGCGCGGGGCGCCGCCGGCACCGGGCCGTCGGCGAACGCGACGTAGCGCTTTCGCTCGCCTCGGAGCAGGGGCGGGATGCCGTCTGCCCGGGTCAGCACGGATCGCAGGTCGGGCGTGCTGCGCACGATCGCGGGCACGTCGAAACCCGCCGCCCTGGTCAGGACTCGAGACACCTCGACCGCCACCGACGCGCTGGAGCGCCGCCTGCTCCGGACGTGGACGTTGCCGGACTGGATGTGGGTGCGGACGTCCTCGAAACCGGCACCCTCGAGCGCGGTGCGCACGGCAGCCATCTTCACGAACCTGCCACCCACGTTCACGGCTCTCAGGAAGGCGACGTAGGACGGCATACGGCTCATCCTGTCACCGGGGTGGGACAGTGGGGCCATGTCTCCCGGAGCCCAGTCCACCGGCCGCCTCGTCCTGGTGCGTCACGGTGAGACGCAGTGGAGCCGCACGGGGCGGCACACCGGGCTGACCGACGTGCCCCTCACGGCGGCCGGGGAGCAGGATGCGCGCTCGGTCGGCCCGCTGCTCGCCGACTTCACCTTCTCCCTCGTGCTCTCCTCGCCGCTGACGCGGGCCCTGCGCACTGCCGAGCTCGCCGGCCTGACGCCCACCGTCGACGCCGACCTGGTGGAGTGGGACTACGGCGGCTACGAGGGCCGCACCACCGATGAGATCCGCGCATCTCTC
>JBDTDY010000213.1:0-7544 GCA_039922835.1 Ornithinibacter sp. | reverse complement strand
CACATCGGCCCCCTCCCTCTCCGCGACTTATTGCGCCTGACCCACGCGCGGACCCCAGAGGCGGGGTCGTTCGGGTGGCTGATTAGCAATATGTCGGGAGGTTGGTAGACTGGTCGTTTCCACCATTCGGGTCTGGGTCCGATCGAGTCGCCGTCCACTGGCGTCGCGGATCCGGACCCGTTGCCGTAGCCCGCAGTGCCACACGTCGTGGCGCGTGCACGCGAACCACGATCCAGGAGTAGTCACGTGACCGAGACAGCCAACAAGGCGAGCTACCTCACCCAGGGTGCCTTCGATCGTCTCAAGGCCGAGCTCGACGAGCTGTCGGGACCGGGCCGGAGCGACATCACGAGGAAGATCGAGGCGGCCCGCGAGGAGGGCGACCTCAAGGAGAACGGCGGCTACCACGCTGCTCGCGAGGAGCAGGGCAAGATGGAGGCCCGCATCCGCCAGCTGACCCAGCTGCTCGAGACGGCCGTCATCGGCGAGACGCCTCCGGACGACGGTGTGGTCGAGCCCGGCATGGTCGTGACGGTGAGCATGTTCGGCGACAAGGAGACCTTCCTCCTCGGCTCGCGCGAGATCAACGACGACGCGGTGCAGGTCTACTCGGAGAAGTCGCCCATCGGTTCGGCCGTCAACGGCGCCAAGATCGGCGACACCGTGACCTACCAGGCCCCGAACGGCAAGAAGATCGAGGTCACCGTCCTCGCCACCACGCCCTACAGCGGCTGAGACCACCGCGCCGCACGGCGCGCAGGGAAGGGTCGGGCGGCAGGGTGCGCCCGGCCCTTCTCTCGTGTCCACCCCAGCGGGAATCCGGTCGGCAGGACCCCGAGGCCTTCCCTCAGTCCGTGGTGCGGGAGACGTAGGCGCGGACCGCGAGCGGAGCCAGGATCGCCGACAGCCCGACCGTCCACAGGACCGTCGCGAGGATCGGGTGCTGCAGCGGGAGCGCCGCGTCGCCCGGGAGGGGGATGCCGTCGTTGCCCCAGAGCTCGCGCAGCGCCTGGACCAGCGCGCTGATCGGGTTCCACTCCGCGAGCCACCGCAGCCAGTCGGGCATGCCCTCCGGGCGCGCGAACGCGTTGCTCAGGAACGTGATCGGGAACACCGTGGTGAACATGACGCCCTGGACCGCCTCGACCGAGCGCAGCGAGGACCCGATGAGGATGCCGACCCAGATCATCAGGAAGCCGAACAAGACCAGCAGGCCGTAGCCGAGGAGCCCTCGGAGCAGGCCGTCGTTGATCCGCCACCCGACGAAGAGCCCCGTCAGGGACATCACCACGATGCCGATCATCGAGTGGATGAGGCTCGAGACGCTGCGCGCCACCACCACCGAGCTCCGCCCGATGGGCAGGGAACGGAAGCGGTCGACGATGCCCTTGCCGAGGTCGGTGTTGAGGCCGATCGCGACGACGAAGGAGGAGAACGCCATCGTCTGGACCATGATGCCGGGCAGCAGCCACTCCTTGTAGTCGACACCCGGGATGTTGATCGAGCCACCGAAGACGAAGGCGAAGAGCAGCACGAACATCACTGGCTGGATCGTGACATCGGTGAGCATCTCGGGCTGGCGCTTGATGTGCGTGAGGTTGCGCCGGATCAGCGCCGCCACCTGGCGCGTGCTGCTGGCCCCGCGCTCGTCGGGGTGCGTCGCCCGGAACCGGGTCGGTGCGTCGGTGGTCATCGACCGGCCTCCTGAAGCTGGTCCTCCGACTCGTCGTCGAGCTCGGCGCGGTGTCCGGTGAGGCTGAGGAAGACGTCGTCCAGGCTCGGTCGCTGCAGGCCGATGTCGTCCAGGGCGATGCCGGCCGCCTCGAGGCGGGCCGCGATGCGAGTCAGCGCGCCGAGACCCTCCGCCGGGGCGGTGAGCCGCCGCGCGTCGGGGTCGACGTGGATCTCCCCGACATCGGTGCGCACGATGCCGGCCGCGACCTGCACCTCTTCGGGCCTGCTCACCGTGATGACGAGGCTGGCCCGGCCGGACTGGTCCTTCAGCTCGAGCGGGGTGCCCGCGGCGATGATGCGGCCGTGGTCGACCACGACGATCTGGTCGGCGAGCTGATCTGCCTCGTCGAGGTACTGGGTGGTGAGGAACAGGGTGGTGCCGTCGCGCACGAGGTCACGCAGCACCCCCCACAGCTCGACCCTGCTGCGCGGATCGAGGCCCGTGGTGGGCTCGTCGAGGAAGAGGACCGGGGGCGTCGCAATGAGGCTGGCCGCGAGGTCGAGCCTGCGGCGCATGCCACCGGAATAGTCCTTCACGACCTTGTCACCAGCCTCGGTGAGCGAGAAGCGCTCGAGGAGCTCCTCGGTGGAACGGCGCACCAGGGCGCGTCCGAGGCCGTAGAGGTCACCGACCAGCCGCAGGTTCTCGCGACCGGTGAGCAGCTCGTCGACCGTCGCGGACTGCGCCGTCAGGCCCATCCGGTGGCGGACGGCGTCGGGGTCGGCCGCGACGTCGAACCCGGCGACCCGGGCCGTGCCGCTCGTCGGGACGCTGAGCGTGGTCATCATCCGCACCGTGGTCGTCTTGCCGGCCCCGTTGGGACCGAGCATCGAGAACACCGTGCCCTGGGGCACCGAGAAGCTCACGTCGTCGACAGCGGTGAAGTCACCGAAACGCTTGACGAGGCCGATCGCCTCGATGGCCGGGGCGCTCATCGCACCAGGCAGAACGGATGCCCGGCCGGGTCGAGGTAGACGACGAAGCCGCCCTCGACCGACGGCTGGTGCTCGTGCCGGACCGCACCGGCCGCGAGGACCTGGCGCTCCCCCTCAGCCAGGTCGGCGATGTGCAGGTCGAGGTGGAACTGCTGCGGGTGCGAGCCACCGGGCCACGTCGGCGCCAGGAAGTCCTCGATGCGCTGGAACCCCAGGCCGGTGCGCCGAGCCAGGGGACCGTGCGAGACCCCGCTACCCGCGGGCACGAGGGTGACCCAGTCGTCGTCGGAGGAGTCCTCGACGTGCCAGCCGAGGACCTGGGCGTAGAAGGCTGCGAGGGCCCGAGGATCGGGGCAGTCGAGCACCACGACGTCGAGCGTGGGGCGGGTGGACGGGAACTGGTCACTCATACCGAAACGCTACGACAGGCCACCGACACCTGTCTTCTCGATGCCTGATCCCGTCGCGGCAGAGTCAGGCCGACACGTGCCCCCGCAGGAGCCTGCCCACCCGCGCAACCTCCTCGGCCGTGTTGTTGACGTGGAAGGACACCCTCAGCCGGCCGGCACGCTCCGCCGCGCGGACCCCGTGCTCAGCAAGCAGAGCGGGCACGCCCGCGTCGGCGAGCAGTGACCGGATCGCGCCGCCCGTGGCCGCGAGCCCCGCCTCGGCCGCGAACACCTCCTCCAGTTCGAGCGCGTGGTCATGGAGCGCCTGCGCACCCACGGACTCCAGGAAGTCCAGCGACGCCTCGGTCCCGACCCAGGCGTGCCACCCCGGCGACACGTCGAAGCGCCGAGCGCCGTCGGCAAGACGCAGCGGCAGGCCGTAGATCGATGACCACCGCTCGGACCCGGCATACCAGCCGGCACTGGTCGGCACGAGCGCGTCCACCTTCCCCGGCGCCACCGTGAGAAAGGCCGTGCCGCGGGGCGAGAGCAGCCACTTGTAGGCGCTGCACACCGTGTAGGCGAAGCGGGTCGTGTCGACCACGAGCCACCCCGCCGCCTGGGTGAGGTCGACGAGCACGTCGACGCCGTGGTGGTCAGCAGCGCGCGCGACCGCGTCGAGCGGCGCGAGCGACCCGTCCGCGGACTGCACCGCAGCCAGCGCCACGAGCCCGGTGTCACCGTCGATGTGGTCGGCGAGCTCGGTGAGGGGCACCTCGAGCACCCGAACGCCCCGGTGCGCCTGCGTCGCGAAGGGGAAGGTCACGCTCGTGAACTCCCCGGTGGGCACGAGCACCGTCGCACCGTCAGGCACGGCCGTGGCGAGCAACGAGACGAAGGGTGAGACCTGGTGACCCACCGCAACGGACTCGGTGGGCACCCCCACGAGCCGGCCGTATGCCGCCCGCGCCCGGTCGATGACGTCGTCGTAACCGGGGGCGTGGGCCACCCCCCGCCGCCACTCCTCGAGCGCCGCGTGCACGGCATCGGTCGTCACCCGCGGGGGCAGGCCCATGGTGGCGGAGTTGAGGTAGGTGCCATCGGCGTCGAACTCGGCCGCCCACGGCCAGGTCTGGCTCATGGGGTCACGGTAGAGGGTTCGTCCTCGCCGGCGAGAGAACCCGCCAGGAGACGCGCAGTCTCGGGATGACGGTCCACCAGGAGACCGACGGCGAAGAGCAGGTATGCCGTGTCGACCGCGACCTGCGCACCCTGGGGCACCCGCCACCCCCCGCCGTGGTCGGCGACCACTGCGGCCAGCACCCGACTCGCGACTCCTTCGGGCGCGTGGCGCAGCACCCCTCCGGAGCCGAGGACCAGCACCACCTCCGCCAGCGGCCGAGGACGTTCCGCGGGGTGCGGTGGCCGCCCGTGGCGCCGCACCGCGACCACGGTCGCTGCAGCGGCGAGGGCCTCCTCGGCTGCCCACTCCGGCGCGCTGGAAGCAAGGTGGGCGGTGTCGGAGGCGACCTGCCCGGCATACCGGATCGTGTCCTCCGACAGCGCAAGCCGCTCCCGGCCGGCCGCCTCGACGATGCCGTCAGCGTTCCACCGCATCCCGAGGTCTGCCTCCACGGTGCGCGAGTGCCACAGCGGTGCCACGACCTCGCGCTGGATCGAGGCGTCCTCGCCCTGAGGGGTGATGACGGAGTAGACGTCCGTCGTGGCGCCACCGATGTCGACGACGAGCACGTCGCCGCCCACACGGTCCGCGAGCACCTCGACGCCGCTGAGCACGGCATCCGGGGTGGCCGCCCTGACCAACTCCGCGAAGCCGCGCCCGCGGGAGAGCCCCTTGCCGCCGATGACGTGGGTGAGGAAGACCTCGCGGATGGCTGCGCGGGCGCCCTCCGGGGCGACCACCCCGATCCTCGGGAGGACGTTGTCCGTCACGACGTGGCGACGGGAGGTGCTCGTCAGGAGTTCCCCGACCTCGCGCGCGACCTCCTGGTTTCCCGCGACGACCACCGGGGCGGCCAGCCGGGCCCGCGCCAGTCGTCCGGCGTTGTGCAGGAGCACCTCGGCGTTGCCACCGTCCGTGCCACCGACCAGCAGCACCACGTCGGGCGCGCAGGCCCGCAGCTCGGTGACGGCTCGCCCGTCGAGGCGACCTGCTGCGACGTGCACCACCTTGGCACCCGCGGAGAGCCCGACCCGGTGGCCCGCCTCGGCCGTGACGTCCCGTTCGTACCCGACGACGGCGAGGCGCAGACCCCCACCAGCGCTCGAGCAGAGGAGCACCTCGCCGGGGTCACTCTCGCCACACAACTCGGCACGCACCGCGTCGACACCGTCCATGACGTCGGTGGTGATCGTCGTGGGATGGCTCGCCGTGCCGAGGACGGCGCCCGAGCCCAGCTCGAGCAGGACCGCCTTGGTGTAGGTCGACCCGACGTCGACGGCCAGGACCGTGCCCACCGAAGGTCTCAGGCCAGCCGGTCGAGGGCCTGGCGGAGGTCCGCGATGAGGTCCTCGACGTCCTCGATGCCCACCGACAGCCGGATGAGGTCGGAGGGCACCTCGAGCTCGGTGCCGGCCACGGACGCGTGCGTCATCCGACCAGGGTGCTCGATGAGCGACTCGACACCCCCGAGGGACTCACCCAGGGTCCACAGCTGGGTCTCGGCACAGACCTTCGTCGCGACGTCCTCGCCGCCCTTGACCTGGAACGCGACCATGCCGCCGAACCGCCGCATCTGCCGGGCCGCGACGTCGTGGTTGGGGTGGTCGGGCAGTCCCGGGTAGTGCACGGCCGTGACCCCGTCGTGCTGGCCCAGGAAGTCGACGACGGCCTCTGCGTTGTCGCAGTGACGCTCCATCCGCACCGCGAGGGTCTTCAGACCGCGCAGCACGAGCCAGGCGTCGAACGGGCCGGCGACCGCACCCATCGAGTTCTGGTGGGTGGCGATGAGGTCGGACACACTGCGCCCGTCGGGGGTCGTGGCTCCGGGGGCGACGATCGCGGCACCGCCGACCACGTCACTGTGGCCACCGGCATACTTCGTCGTGCTGTGGACCACGACGTCGGCGCCCAAGGCGATCGGGTTCTGGAGGTAGGGCGAGGCGAAGGTGTTGTCGACGACCAGGAGCGCACCGGCCTCGTGCGTCACCGCGGCGATGGCCTCGATGTCGGCAATGCCCAGCAGGGGGTTGGTGGGCGTCTCGACCCAGACCATCGCGGTCTCGGGGCGGATCGCGGCGCGCACGGCCTCGACGTCGGCGACCGCCGCGACGCTGTGCTCGACGCCCCACGTGCGCACGACCGTGTTGAACAGCCGGTAGGTGCCGCCGTAGGCATCCGACGGCACGACCACGTGGTCGCCGGGCCTGAGCAGCGCGCGGAGCACGGTGTCCTCCGCGGCGAGGCCGCTCGCGAAGGCGAAGCCTCGCTCACCACCCTCCAGCGCGGCGATGCACTTCTCGAGCGCCGTGCGGGTCGGGTTCGCGGAACGGGAGTACTCGTAGCCGCCGCGCAGCCCTCCGATGCCGTCCTGCTTGTAGGTGCTCACCTGGTGGATGGGGGGCACCACGGCACCCGTGGTGGGGTCGGGCTCCTGGCCGGCGTGGATGGCGCGCGAGGAGAAGCCGAGGTCGTCATGGGTCATGGAGACCACCGTATGCCGTCACGCAGGTCGTGATCTCTGCCCCCCGGTCCCCAGCCACCGGCCGACGGCACCGGGTGCGCCGTCTCGAGCAGTGGCACCGCCAGGGTGCGGGTGCCACATCCTCGCGGACCTTCGACATGGCATCCCGTGGGGGATGATGTGCCTCAGTTCGCGCGTTGTCGACATCATGCTCTTCGGATCCCGCGCCAAGACCACCATGCCCACCGCTGACGACGCCATGCAGGGACGCGAACGTCGGCTGTTCCACGTGCCAGCCACCCACGAGGTGCTCGGCACCCCGCTCGAGGGGCCCTGGCCCGACGGCACCGAGGTGCTGTACGTCGCGATGGGGTGCTTCTGGGGGGTGGAGCGGATCTTCTGGAAGATCCCGGGCGTCGTGACCACGGCTGCGGGATACATGGGGGGTTTCACGAAGAACCCGACCTACGAGGAGACCTGCACCGGCCGCACCGGCCACGCAGAGGCCGTCCTGATCGCCTACGACCCGGCGATCACCTCCCCCGAGCTGCTGCTCAAGGCCTTCTGGGAGAACCACGACCCCACCCAGCGCAACCGTCAGGGCAACGACGTCGGCACGGCCTACCGGTCGGCGATCTTCTGGACCACCCCGGGCCAGGAGGCCGCCGCGAAGGCCACCCAGCACGCATTCCAGGGAGTGCTGACGCAGGCCGGCCGCGGCGAGATCGCCACCACCTTCGCGTCGGCGACGGATGCCGGGCCGTTCTGGTATGCCGAGGACTACCACCAGCAGTACCTCCACAAGAACCCCAACGGCTACTGCAACCACGGCCCCAACGGT
>JBDTDY010000212.1:0-2769 GCA_039922835.1 Ornithinibacter sp. | reverse complement strand
GGAGACGCGGCAGGAGCAGAAGAGCACTTCCGACTCGCGATCGAGGGCGGCGACAGGTTGGCCGTCGACGCCTTGCGCGAACTGCTCGAGGATGAATAGCGTGAGTCCCCGCGCGATTAGCCCGGAGACCAACTCGCGCTGCGTCGGATCCCAGGCACGCCCGTCGGCGGCCGGCCATTCCTCGCGAAGAGCGGCAGAAGCGGACGTTTCGTGGCGCGCCTGGCGTCGTGGTGTCTGCGTTGTCGATCGGGGCGGCCACCCTTGATCGCGAAGAGTGGCGTGAAGTCTCACTACAGTCACGTCCATGACCGGACCGCTACCCGCCTCTGCTCGCGAGCTCGACGATGACGACATCGCCCTCGTCGAAATGGCCCGTACAACGATCGACACAGCCACGGATGCAGGCCTGGGCGAGGACGGCATCCACACGATGGGGGCCGCCGTACGCGCCGACGACGGCAGGGTGTTCGCCGGGGTCAACCTCTACCACTTCACCGGTGGGCCCTGCGCAGAGCTTGTCGCCCTCGGGGCTGCCCGTGCCAGCGGCGCGACGCGCGTCACGACCATCGTTGCTGTCGGCAACCATGGACGTGGCCCGATCGGGCCCTGCGGGCGGGACCGGCAGATCCTCTTCGACTACTACCCCGGCATTCGCGTCATCCTCCCAACGAGGGATGGCGTCCGGAGCGTCACGGTCGACGACCTCTTGCCTGTCGCGACGGGATGGTCTGCCGAGGGCGGCTCCCACATGGCCTGATGCCCTTCTGTAGCAACCGACGGCCAGGCCCACTCACCCCCTGCGGCATTTGGGGACGTTGCACTCCGGGAGAACATCCACAGTGGTGCCAGTTGTAGAACGATGGCACGCATGGATATGGATCACGGTGTCGTCGGTATCGAGCTCAGTCCGATTTTCGTCGTTGCTCGCGAGTCCGAAGCTTTCGCCGTGTCGAGTAAGACCTTCATAGTTGGGTCCAGCGCCCAGCAGCTCGTCGAACAGCTCGAACCCGACCAACACCTGTACCTCGTGCACCTGGACAACCCCGGTCCAGGACTCGGAGTGAAGCTCACTCGCCTGACTTGAGCCCGCCGGGTATGCCCGGCATCCCCTGACGAGACGCGGTCCATGCGCTCTGATCTGACGTCCCATCGGCGGCATGACCGGACCTTGCATTTCCGTCGCGGGCAGCCCAGCGTCGCCCCGCGTGGCTTACAGTCGCGCCATGGTGGCGAGCAGTGGCGATCCGACTCATGCGGAGGTACGCCGCTCCTTGAGCGTCGTTGGGCCCGACGGGGTGCCTTGCCTACGCGTCGAGGGTCTGACGCTGGGCTACGGCCGCCGAGCTGCGGTGCTGGAGGACGTCTCTTTTGAGATCGGTGAGGGTGTGACGGTGCTGCTGGGCGCCAACGGGGCCGGCAAGTCCACCTTGATCGCGTCCTTGGCTCGGGTGCACCGGCCTCGCGCAGGACGGTGGCACCTGACCGCAGATGGAGTCGAGTTGGACGATCGCGAGATCCGGCTTCGGTCAGGCCTGCTGCCGCAGTCTCCGGCGTTCTCTTCCCGTCTGACCGGCGAGCAGTGCGTGGCCTACGTTGCGTGGTTGCGTCGCGTCCCGCGCGCCGGTCGAGCGGGTGAGGTGCATGCGGCGTTGGAGACGGCCCACGCCGCCCACGTCGCGAAAGTGCCGTGGTCGCAGATGTCCTACGGCACCAAGCAGCGGGTCGCGATTGCCGCCGCGCTGGTGAATAAGCCCTCGATGCTGCTGTTGGACGAGCCGTTGAATGGTCTGGACATCGGCGAGAAGCACTCACTCACGAAGGTGCTCGGCTCGTTGCCGTGGCCCGCAGTTTCGCTCGTGTCCAGCCACGTGGTTGAGGGGCTGGAGCAGGTCGCGACGAACGTCGTGATCCTGACCCGCGGGCGGGTGGCATACGCGGGACCGTCGGCTGAGCTGGTCAGCGTCCATGGATCCTTGGAGCGTGCCTACCTCGCGCTCCAGATCCAGTAGCGGCGTGCTGTCTCGGCTGCGGGTCTTAGGTCCGGCGTCTGTCGCGCTGCTTGCGAGCGTTCTGGTCTGGGTCGCCATCGTGACCGCCGATCCCCTAGACCGGCTTTACGCCCTGAACATGGCCACCAAAGCCAGCATCTTGGGTTACCTATTCATCGGCGCGGCTGCAGGAGCGTACGCCGCGGTCGAGACCGGGCTCTCCCGCCGCCACGCCGCCTCACGCCTCGTTGACGCAGCCGGAGCAAGACCACCGATCGTAATCGCCCTACGTCGTCTCGCGCCGGTGCTCGGCTGGTTCTCAGCCGCCTTGGTCGCCGTCATCTCCGGCGCCACCCTCCTTGGTGATGCACCGACGCCACTGGCTCAGGTTGTGGCCATCACTGCGGCCGCTGTCGCTGCTTTGTGGTTCGCGATTGGTATGGGAGCAGTCGCCGGGCGGTATTTGCCCTTCGGGCTCGGCCCAATGGTGGGGGTAGTGAGCACCTACGCCGTATACATCCCTGCACTGCTCTCCGGGGGTCGCGGCCCGATCGCGGTCGTGCCCATCTTGGACATCCATCCGGCACCGCACTCACTGGTCCGTCCCGGTGCCTACCTGCTCGGCGCCGGCCTACTCGCCGCGTGCGCAATCGTGCTGGTGTCATTCGCGGGACCCCAAGTCAGCCACCCGATCATCCCCACCGTCGCGACGCTCGCCGCACTAGCTGCCACCGTCCCCCTAGTCCTGGTGTCGCCGCACACCCAGGAGGCAGTGTTTCTC
>JBDTDY010000211.1:0-2662 GCA_039922835.1 Ornithinibacter sp. | reverse complement strand
CAAGTACGACGTCGCCGAGCCCGCCGAGGGCAAGGTCGGCAAGGTGCTGACCATCACCCTCAAGTACGGCCGCAACCGGGAGCGTTCCATCGCTGGCGTCCGTCGCATCAGCAAGCCCGGTCTGCGCGTGTATGCCAAGGCCAATGGCCTGCCCAAGGTCCTCGGTGGACTGGGTGTGGCGATCATCTCGACCAGCCAGGGCCTGCTGACCGACCGCCAGGCCAACCAGAAGGGCGTGGGTGGGGAAGTCCTCGCCTTCGTCTGGTGATTCGGGAAGAGACGAGGAGAGAACACAATGTCGCGAATCGGCAAACTCCCGATCGACGTCCCGTCCGCGGTTGACGTCGCGATCGATGACGCGCTGGTCACGGTCAAGGGCCCCAAGGGAACCTTGAGCCACACGGTCGCCGCCCCCATCACCGTCGAGAAGTCCGACGGTGTGCTGGAGGTCAAGCGGCCCGATGACGAGCGCGTGTCCAAGGCGCTGCACGGCCTGACCCGGACCCTGATCAACAACATGGTTGTCGGCGTCACCGATGGTTACGAGAAGAAACTCGAAATCGTCGGCGTCGGCTACCGGGTCCTGTCCAAGGGCCCGACCCAGTTGGAGTTCCAGCTCGGTTACAGCCACTCGATCACCTTCGACGCACCCGCCGGCATCACGTTTGCCGTCGAGGGGCCCACCAAGCTCGGTGTCCAGGGGATCGACAAGCAGTTGGTCGGCGAAGTCGCCGCCAATATCCGCAAGCTCCGCAAGCCCGAGCCCTACAAGGGCAAGGGCGTCCGGTACGCCGGAGAGCAGATCCGTCGCAAGCAGGGGAAGGCTGGCAAGTAACCCATGGCTATCTCGCTGTCCAAAAACAAGCACACCGCCGACCGCACGCGTCTGCGCCTCCGCCGTCAGGTGCGTGGTCGCAAGAAGCTGCACGGTACCGCCGAGCGTCCGCGCATGGTGGTCACCCGGTCGGCCAAACACATCACCGTCCAGGTCGTCGACGATCTGGTCGGGAAGACGCTGGCCTACGCCTCCACCATGGAAGCCAACCTGCGTTCGACCGACGGTGACAAGACTGCCAAGGCCAAGCGCGTCGGTGAGGTCCTTGCCGACCGCGCCAAGGCTGCCGGCATCGAGTCCGTCGTCTTCGACCGCGCCGGCAACAAGTACCACGGCCGCGTTGCGGCCCTCGCCGACGGCGCCCGCAGCGGCGGACTGAACTTCTAAGGGAATTGGAGACTCTGATGAGCGGAGCTCAGCGCGGGCAGCGCGGTGGCGAGCGTAGCGGTCGAGGCCGCGACGATCGCCGCGGCAACCAGGCTGCCGACAAGACCGCCTACGTCGAGCGGGTCGTTGCGATCAACCGTGTCGCCAAGGTCGTGAAGGGTGGTCGTCGCTTCAGCTTCACCGCCCTCGTGGTCGTTGGCGACGGTGACGGTCTGGTCGGCGTCGGCTACGGCAAGGCCAAGGAAGTCCCGGCCGCGATCGCCAAGGGTGTCGAGGAGGCCAAGAAGTCCTTCTTCCGGGTTCCCCGGATCCAGGGCACGATCCCTCACCCCGTACAGGGTGAGAAGGCCGCCGGCGTGGTTCTCCTGCGTCCCGCCGCTCCCGGTACCGGCGTCATCGCCGGTGGGCCGGTGCGTGCGGTGCTGGAGTGCGCCGGCATTCACGACGTCCTCAGCAAGTCGCTGGGATCGTCCAACCAGATCAACATCGTGCACGCCACGGTTGCGGCTCTGCGGATGCTCGAGGAGCCCGAAGCTGTCGCCGCACGCCGTGGGCTGCCCGTCGAGGCCGTCGCACCCGCCAAACTGCTCAAGGCCAAGGCCGAGGGCATCGAGGCGGCGGCGGCAGGGGTGAGCAACTGATGCCACAACTGAAGATCAAGCAGCTGAAGTCCACCATCGGCTGCAAGCCCAACCAGCGCGAGACCGTACGTTCGCTCGGTCTCAAACGCATCGGTGACACCGTGGTGAAGGAGGACCGGCCCGAGATTCGCGGCATGGTCCACACGGTCCGTCACCTCGTGACCGTTGAGGAAGTTGACTGACATGACGTTGAAGCTGCACAACCTGAAGCCGGCTCCCGGCGCCAAGACCGCCAAGACCCGGGTGGGTCGCGGCGAGGGCTCCAAGGGCAAGACGGCGGGTCGCGGCACCAAGGGCACCAAGGCCCGCTATCAGGTGCCGGCTGCCTTCGAGGGTGGCCAGACGCCGCTACACATGCGTCTGCCCAAGCTGAGGGGATTCAAGAACCCGTTCCGGGTCGAGTTCCAGGTCGTCAACCTCGACAAGCTCGCTGAGCTGTTCCCCGAGGGTGGCACGATCGGGGTCGACGAGTTGGTCGCGGCGGGCGCCGTTCGCAAGAACCAGCCGGTCAAGGTCCTAGGTAACGGTGAACTGGGCGGCGTGAAGGTGGATCTGACCGTTCATCGGTTCTCCGAAGCAGCTCGGGGCAAGATCGCTGCCGCCGGTGGGAGTGCAGTTCAGCTGTAGTTCGCGGCTTGTAACATCCACTGTCCGGCTTGGCCTGTTAGCCTGGGTCTCGCGACGTTAGGTGGATGTCACGAACCGCCCGTCCGAAGGTATCGTGCTTCCGGTGATCACTGGTAGCACGCAGACGCGTGGGAGGTTTCGTGCTTAGCGCATTTGCGTCGGCATTCCGTAC
>JBDTDY010000210.1:0-3575 GCA_039922835.1 Ornithinibacter sp. | reverse complement strand
TGACCCGGAGCCGGCAACGCGCGGAGGGGGCGACCGAGCCGGTCGCCCCCTCCTCGCGTCGTCAGGACGGGGTGTCCAGGCTCACCGTGAGCAGGAACACGCTGTCCTCCAGTGCATCCACGGCGTGCCGGTCCGGGGGGATCGGAACGACCTGGGCGGAGGAGAGCACCCACTCCTGCTCGTCGGAGTGCAGGCGCACCGACCCGCTGAGGACGTGCAGGGACGCTGCGGGTGGCGAGCTGTGCTCACCGAGGCGACTGCCGGACGTGAGCGCCATGAGCACCGAGCGCATTCGCGACCCCCTGAGCACGACGGAGGAGGCGCGCCCGTGCGGGTCGCGCCTCGCGTCCGCGAGCAGGCTGCTCGCCAAGGTGGTCAGGTCGAAGATGCCGGGGCCGGCATCCTCGGGTGCGGCAGCGGCCGGGTCGGTCGTGGGGGCGGTCTCGTGGGGTGTGCTTTCCTCGGTCATCTCCTTGACGGTAGTGCCTTCCGCGGGCTGATGCCCCGCACGATAGGTTCGGGATGTCCTGACCGACCCGAGAGGAACCGCTGTGCGCATTGGAGTGCCCCGAGAGTCACGGCCGGGTGAGAGCCGGGCGGCCGCGACGCCGCGCACCGTCGAGCAGCTCGTCGGGCTCGGCTACGCCGTGTTCGTGCAGGAGGGGGCGGGTGCGGCCGCCAGCTTCGAGGACGCCGCCTACGTCCGGGCCGGCGCCGACGTGATCGGGGACGCCGTGTGGAACACGGACGTGATCCTGAAGGTCAACGCTCCCGACGCGGCCGAGGTCGAGCGGCTCCGCGAGGGCCAGGTGCTCATCTCCCTGCTCGCCCCGGCCCTGAGCCCCGACCTCGTCGAGCGGCTCTCCGCCCGCGGTGTCACCGCGCTGGCGATGGATGCCGTGCCGCGCATCTCCCGCGCCCAGTCCCTGGACGTCCTCTCCTCGATGGCCAACATCGGGGGCTACCGCGCGGTGATCGAGGCGGCACACGAGTTCGGCTCGTTCTTCACCGGTCAGGTGACGGCCGCCGGCAAGGTGCCCCCGGCCAAGGTGCTCGTCGTGGGGGCCGGGGTCGCGGGCCTCGCCGCGATCGGCACCGCCAGCTCGCTCGGCGCCGTGGTGCGCGCCTTCGACGCGCGCCCCGAGGTGGGGGAGCAGGTCGAGTCGATGGGTGCGGAGTTCCTGCGCATCGACGTCGACGACACCGGGCCCTCGGCCGATGGCTACGCGAAGGAGACGTCGGCAGACTTCGACGCCAAGGCCGCCGAGCTGTATGCCGCCCAGGCCGCCGACGTCGACATCGTCATCACCACCGCGCTCATCCCGGGCCGGCCGGCGCCCCGTCTGCTCACGCAGGAGATGGTGGCGTCGATGAAGCCCGGGTCGGTCGTGGTCGACATGGCCGCAGCCAACGGCGGCAACGTCGCCGGGACCGTGGCCGACCAGCGGATCGTCACCCCGGGGGGTGTGACGATCCTCGGCTACACCGATCTGCCCGGCCGGTTGCCGACTCAGGCCTCGCAGCTCTTCGGCACCAATATCGTCAATCTCCTCAAGCTGCTCACTCCCGAGAAGGACGGCGTGCTGACCCTCGACCTCGACGACGTGGTGCAGCGGGGGATGACCGTGGTGCACGACGGCGAGGTGCTGTGGCCCCCGCCGCCCGTGCAGGTCTCGGCTGCCGCGGCGCCGGGCAGCGAGGTGGTGGCTGCCCCTCCGAAGCCCGTCAAGGAACCGATGAGCCAGCAGCGGCGGCTGGCCCTGATGGGTGGCGCGGGGTTGCTCTTCCTGCTGGTCGCCACATTCTCGCCCGAGGTCTTCCTCGGCCACTTCATGGTCTTCATGCTCTCGGTGGTCATCGGCTTCTACGTCATCGGCAACGTCCACCACGCGCTGCACACCCCGCTCATGTCGGTGACCAACGCGATCAGCGGCATCATCATCGTCGGCGCGCTGCTCCAGATCGGCCACGACCGGGTCTGGGTCACCGTGCTCGCGTTCTTCGGGGTGCTCCTGGCGAGCATCAACGTCTTCGGCGGGTTCCGGGTGACGGCGCGAATGCTGCACATGTTCCGTCGCGAGGAGGTGGCCCGGTGACGCTCTCACTCAGCCTCGTCCAAGGGGCCTACATCGTCGCCGGGCTGCTCTTCATCCTCGCCCTCGCGGGCCTGTCCCGCCACGAGAGTGCTCGCGCCGGCAACCGCTTCGGCATCATCGGCATGACGCTCGCCCTCGTCGTGACGGTGATCGCCGCGACCGCGGGTGTCGACGCCGCACCACTGGGCGCCGGAGGAGCGGACATCGAGGGCAGCGGCCTGCTCGGCCTGGTGCTCATCGTCGTCGCCATGCTCATCGGGGCCCTCATCGGCCTCGACCGTGCCCGCGCCGTCGAGATGACCGGCATGCCAGAGCTCATCGCGATGCTGCACAGCTTCGTCGGGCTCACCGCGGTGCTCGTCGGCTGGAACAGCTTCCTCGAGACCAGTCCCTACCCGACCATCCACGACGTCGAGGTCTTCGTCGGGGTCTTCATCGGCGCGGTCACGTTCACCGGCTCGATCGTCGCCTACCTCAAGCTGTCCGCGCGCATCAGCTCCGCCCCGCTGACCCTCCCGGGTCGCACCATGATCAACCTCGGTGCGATCGCGGCATCCGTCGTCCTGACGATCGCCTACGTCCTGGTGCCGGAGGACTCCACCACGCTGCGCACCACCCTGCTGGCTCTCGTCACCGTCGTGGCGCTCGCCCTCGGCTGGCACCTCGTTGCCTCCATCGGCGGCGGCGACATGCCCGTCGTCATCTCGATGCTCAACAGCTACTCCGGGTGGGCCGCAGCGGCGGCTGGCTTCCTGCTCGGCAACGACCTGTTGATCATCACCGGTGCGCTCGTCGGCTCCTCGGGTGCCTATCTCTCCTACATCATGTGCCAGGCGATGAACCGGTCGTTCATCTCGGTCATCTCCGGTGGGTTCGGCGTGGCGACCGGCACGGTGTCCGATGCCACCGACTACGGCGAGCACCACGAGGTCACGCCCGAGGGTGCTGCCTCGCTCCTGCTGGCGGCCCGCTCGGTGCTCATCACACCGGGATACGGCATGGCCGTGGCCCAGGCGCAGTATCCCGTGGCCGACCTCACCCGCAAGCTGCGGGACCGCGGCATCGACGTGCGCTTCGGCATCCACCCGGTCGCGGGGCGCCTGCCCGGCCACATGAACGTGCTGCTCGCCGAGGCCAAGGTCCCCTACGACATCGTCCTGGAGATGGACGAGGTCAACGACGACCTCGCCGACACCGACGTCGTCCTCGTGATCGGGGCCAACGACACGGTCAACCCCTCTGCGGCCGACGACCCGACGTCGCCGATTGCCGGGATGCCGGTGCTGCGGGTCTGGGAGGCGGAGAACGTCATCGTGTTCAAGCGGTCGATGGCCACCGGGTATGCCGGGGTGCAGAACCCGCTGTTCTTCCGGGACAACACCCAGATGCTCTTCGGCGACGCGAAGGACCGGGTCGAGGACATCATCAAGGCGCTCTGAGCCGCGCCGCCATGGTGACACCGGGGTCGCCGGGGGGCTC
>JBDTDY010000209.1:0-3908 GCA_039922835.1 Ornithinibacter sp. | reverse complement strand
GGTCATCGCCGCCGTCTCCATCTCAGGGCCGATCGAGCGCCTGTCCCGCCAGCCCGGCAGGCTCCACGCGGCCACCGTGATCGCCGGCGCGGGCAAGCTCACCGAGGTGCTGGCGCGGCACGCTGCGCACCAGGAGGACCAGAACAACGCGTGAGGCCACCAGCGGCACCACGGAGCCCACACGGCGACACCTGCAGCGATCCGACTGACGATTGGGGCACACGGGGCGGGTGTCCTCGAGGTGGTGCCCGGGGCCGTCGGCCGCGAGGACGCGCCCGGCGGCCCGAACTCGCGCCGTGGTGTACCCGTTGTGTACCCGGGACGACGCCAGCCCGATATCGATGGCCTGGGAAAACACCAGAACCCCCCGGAAACCGGGGGGTTCTGGGGTTGTAGCCCCGACGGGATTCGAACCCGCGCTACCGCCGTGAGAGGGCGGCGTGCTAGGCCGCTACACAACGGGGCCTCGAACTGTGTGCGCTCACGCGGACGTGAGCAACGGAGCAGAACCTTACCGAAAGGATGCGCTCTTCTCCGAATCGTCCTCGACGCGAGGGCCGTGGACGATGGCTGGGGTACCAGGACTCGAACCTAGAACGGATGAACCAGAATCACCAGTGTTGCCAATTACACCATACCCCATGGGGTATACCTTCAGGCCTTCCGCTGAGCATCGGGCCTTCGGGCGAACCGAGGGTTGATCCTACCGGGAGCATCACCGCGCTCCCAAATCGCACGAGCCACCCCGACCCTTCTGCGACCTCAGAGCGAGGCCCTCAGCGCGCGCAGCCGGGTCAGCGTCGAGGCCTTTCCGAGGATCTCCATCGACTCGAACAAGGGCGGCGACACCCGTTGCCCCGAGACCGCCGTCCGAAGCGGGCCGAAGGCGAACTTCGCCTTGATCCCCATCCCGTCGACGACCGCCTCGCGCAGTGCTGCCTCGATGGGCTCGGCCTTCCACGACGGCTCCGACCCGAGGAGCCCGTCGTGGGTGTCCGGTAGCGCCTGAAGGGCGCCGACGGCAGCATCCAGGACCTGCCCGGCATCCTCCTTCAGCTGGGCACGTGCGTCGTCGGCGACCTCGACCGCGTCATCGGCCACGTAGAACGGCGCGACGAGCGCGCTCGCCTCGGTGAGGTGCACCATGCGGGTCTGGATCAGCTCGGTGACCGAGCGCAACCGGGCCAGCTCACCCAGGGTGGGCGCCTCGCCGAGCACCCCGTCCGCGGTGAGGAACGGCAGCAGCCGGGAGGCGAGGTCCTCGACCTGCAGGCCGCGGATGTGCACACCGTTGAGCCAGTCGAGCTTCTTGAGGTCGAAGATCGGCCCCACGGGGTTGACGAGCTTCCAGTCGAAGCGGGCGGAGAACTCCTCGAGGGTGAAGACCTCCACGTCCTCGCCGTCGGGTCCCTTCGCCGGCGGGTAGGCGAGCAGAGCGAGGAAGTTGACCAATGCCTCGGGAAGGTAGCCCTCCTCCTGGAACCAGGTGAGGCGGGCGGCCGGGTTCTTGCGCTTGGAGATCTTGGACTTGTCGGTGTTGCGCAACAGCGGCATGTGCGCGAACGCCGGTGCCGTCAGGCCGAGCCAGCGATAGAGCAGCACGTGCTTGGGCGTGGAGGAGATCCACTCCTCGCCGCGCACCACGTGGGTGATGCCCATCTCGTGGTCGTCCACGACGACGGCGAGGTGGTAGGTCGGGAAGCCATCGGCCTTGAGGATCACCTGGTCATCGGGGCGCGGCGCAGAGACCTTCCCGCGGATCAGGTCCTCGAACTCCAGGGAGACGTCCTCGGGAATGAGCATCCGCACGACGGGCGTCGGCGAGAAGCCGGGCAGCGCGCTGCGCTCTTCCACGGTCTTGCCGACGCACAGACGGTCGTAACCCGTCGGCAGCTTGGCCTTCTGCTGCGCCTCCCGCATCTCGGCCAGCCGCTCGGTGGAGCACCAGCAGTGGTAGGCCAGGCCCTGATCGAGGAGCCGCTCGACATAGGGGCGGTAGGTGTCGAGGCGCTCGCTCTGACGGTAGGGGGCACACGGGCCACCCACGTCGGGCCCCTCGTCCCAGGTGAGCCCGAGCCAGCGCAGCGTGTCGTAGACCTGCTGCTCGGAGTCCTCGCGGAACCGCGCCCGGTCGGTGTCCTCGATGCGCAGCAGAAACCTGCCACCCTGCTGTCGCGCGAACGCGAGGTTGAACAACGACATGTATGCCGTGCCGACGTGCGGGTCACCCGTCGGGCTGGGCGCCACGCGCAGGCGCACCGCGCCCGGCAGGTCCTCTCCCGGGCTCGTGCTGGTCTCGTTCACGCTGGGATCGTTCTCCTGGTCTCGGTGTCGCCCGCCGTGCGCAGGCTTCCCTGGTGGGTCACCGGCACCGTTGGCGTGCCGGCCGGCATACGTGCTCTCGCTCATGGTGGGCCCAGCCTAGTGACGCGCGGGGGAGGCGCCGGTGAACACGTTCCCCGCACATCGCCCTTCGGTCACGATCGCTGCCAATAGGGTCGAAAGCGTGACGACTCGAGGAGACACCCTCACGCACTGGTGGCGCACCCTCAGTGCCGGCCAGCGCGCCACCGTGGTGACCGTCGGAGCGCTCGACGCATCGTTGCGCATCGCCGCGCTGGTCGATCTGGCCAGACGGCCCGCTGGTCAGGTCCGGGGCCCGAAGTGGCTCTGGGCCGTGTCCTTGGGCGTGGTCAACTCGCTCGGGGTGCTTCCCCTCGCGTACCTCATCCGAGGTCGACGCCCCGACCGGGGCTGAGTCGCCCGGGAGCCGCCCCGAGCGGGCTCGGCGTTTGGTCACCCGACGGCTCGGGTCAGTGACGCACGAACGGGTTGCTCAGTACGCCGATGCCCTCGACCTCGACCTCGACGCGCTGGCCCGCGAGCACTTCGCCGACACCGGCCGGGGTGCCGGTGAGGATCACGTCACCCGGGAGCAGGGTGAAGGCGCTGGACGCGTGGGCGATGAGCGCGGCCACGTCGTGCACCATGTCGGCGGTGCTGCCGTCCTGCACGACCTCCCCCTCGAGGGTCGTCGTGATGCGCAGTGCGGCGACGTCCAGGTCGGTCTCGATCCACGGCCCGAGCGGGCAGAACGTGTCGAAGCCCTTGGCGCGAGCCCACTGCCCGTCAGAGCGTTGGAGGTCGCGCGCGGTGACGTCGTTGGCACAGGTGTAGCCGAAGACCACGGAGAGCGCATCGCTCACCGAGACGTCCTTGCAGAGGCGGCCGATGACCACTGCGAGCTCGCCCTCGTAGTGCACCTCGGAGGTCTGCGGTGGCAGCACGACCGGGTCGCCCGGGCCGACGACAGCCGTGTTGGGCACGAGGAACATCAGCGGCTCGGCCGGCGCTTCGCCGCCCATCTCCTTGGCATGGTCCGCGTAGTTCTTCCCGATGCCGATGACCTTGCTCCGGGGAATGACCGGTGCGAGCAGCCGCACGTCCTCGACGAGGTGCGTCGCGCCGGTCAGTTCGATCCGCTGGTAGAGCGGGTCGCCGGTGATCTCGGCGATCTTCTCGCCGGCCCCGTCGACCAGCCCGTATGCCGGGTCCTCACCTGTCGTGAATCTCGCGATGCGCATGGCCGCCAGCCTACGGCTGGGCGCTCCCGGCCCGCCGCGCGGCGGTGACGTGGATGCGGCGTCAGAGGCGACCCGCCACGGTGGCTGCCATCACGGCATACCCGGTGTCGTTGGCGTGGATGTCGCCGAGCAGGCACATCCACGTCCAGGTGCAGATCGTGGCGACATTGGTCGGGATCGAGCCCGCACCCGCGACAGGTGTCCAGTCATTGCTCTTGAACGCGGTGGCGACGTCAGCGACGTCGGCCTTCACCGAGTCGGCGGTGGCTGCGGCAGCGATGATGCCATTGAGCTGTCCTTGCAGCGTGATCGACTGCTTCGCGA
>JBDTDY010000208.1:0-2868 GCA_039922835.1 Ornithinibacter sp. | reverse complement strand
GCAGGCATCACCGAGGCCAAGGCGGGTGCGTGATGGCGCGCCTGAAGGTGACCCAGACCCGTTCGGAGATCGGCGGCAAGCAGAACCAGCGTGACACGCTGCGCAGCCTCGGTCTCAAGCGCATTGGCGACGTCGTCGTCAAGGAGGACCGTCCCGAGATCCGCGGGATGGTCAACACGGTGACCCACCTGGTCGCCGTCGAGGAGGTTGAGTGATCATGGCCGACACCAAGAAGGCAGCGAAGTCTGCAGCCACCGAAGGCGCCTCGGCGCTGAAGGTCCACCACCTGCGTCCGGCCCCCGGCGCCCGGAGCACCAAGATCCGCGTCGGTCGCGGTGAGGGTGGTCGTCGTGGGAAGACCGCAGGTCGTGGCACCAAGGGCACCAAGGCCCGGTACCAGGTGCCCGTGGGCTTCCAGGGCGGCACGACGCCGCTGCACATGCGGTTCCCGAAGCTTCGCGGCTTCAAGAACCCGTTCAAGACCGAGTACCAGGTCGTGAACCTCGACAAGCTCTCCTCGCTCTACCCCTCCGGTGGCGACGTCAGCATCGAGAGCCTGGTCGAGAAGGGCGCCGTTCGCGACGGCCACCTCGTCAAGGTCCTGGGCACCGGCGAGATCGACGTGGCCGTCAACATCACGGCCAACGCGTTCTCGGCGAGCGCCAAGCAGAAGATCGAGGCGGCGGGCGGCTCCGCGAGCATCGCCTGACCCTTTTCATGACCGTATGCCGCAGGGCTGGGTCCCGGGTGACCTCGGGAACCAGCCCTGCGGCATACGGCGTCACGCCCGCCGATGCCGCGCCCGCGGCCCTCGGCAGGTATCTTGTGACGGATCGTTGACGACGCGGCCCGATCGGCCGCACCCCTGGAGGACCTGTGCTTTCCGCCTTTGGCCGCGCGTTCAAGACGCCGGACCTGCGCAGGAAACTGCTCTTCACGATATTCATCATCGTGATCTACCGGCTCGGCTCACACGTGCCCACCCCCGGTGTGAGCTATCCGCTGGTGCAGCAGTGCATCCGCGGGGCGGACAACAGCAACCAGCTCCTCGGTCTCGTCAACCTGTTCAGTGGTGGGGCCCTGCTCCAGCTGTCCATCTTCGCGCTCGGGATCATGCCCTACATCACGGCGAGCATCATCGTTCAGCTGTTGACGGTGGTCATCCCGCGCTTCGAGGCCCTGAAGAAGGAGGGGCAGGCAGGGCAGACGAAGATGACGCAGTACACGCGTTACCTGACGATCGGCCTGGCCATCCTGCAGTCCTCGACGCTGATCACCTTCGCCCAGAACCCGTCCTCGCTGTTCAACAACCCCTCGTGCACCAACATCCTCAGCAACAACTCGGTGGTGACCATCCTCATCATGGTGCTGACGATGACGGCCGGCACCGGCGTGATCATGTGGTTCGGTGAGCTCATCACCGACAAGGGCGTCGGCAACGGCATGTCCATCCTCATCTTCATCTCCATCGCTGCCGGGTTCCCCGGTTCGCTGTGGGCCATCCAGCAGCGCTCGGGGTGGACCGTCTTCCTGGGCATCATCGCCATGGGCTTCGTCGTCATCTCGATCGTCGTGTTCGTCGAGCAGAGCCAACGGCGCATCCCGGTGCAGTACGCCAAGCGGATGGTGGGCCGCAAGGTCTACGGGGGCACGTCCACCTACATCCCGCTCAAGGTCAACATGGCCGGCGTGATCCCGGTGATCTTCGCCAGCTCGCTGCTGTCGCTGCCGAGCCTGCTCGCGCAGTTCAACTCGCGCGCCGACGGCAGCAGCCCGGGGTGGGTGGCCTTCATCCAGAGCTACCTGGTGCGCGGGGACCACCCGCTCTACATGCTCGTCTACACCGCGCTCATCCTCTTCTTCACGTTCTTCTACGTCTCGATCACGTTCAACCCGACCGAGGTCGCCGACAACATGAAGAAGTACGGCGGCTTCATCCCAGGTATCCGCGCCGGGCGACCCACGGCCGAGTACCTCAGCTACGTCCTCACCAGGATCACGGTTCCCGGCGCGATCTACCTCGCGCTCGTCTCGCTCATCCCGCTCATCGCGCTCGTCCTCGTGGACGCGAACCAGAACTTCCCCTTCGGCGGAACCTCGATCCTCATCATCGTGGGTGTGGGTCTGGACACGGTGAAGCAGATCGAGGCACAGTTGCAGCAGCGCCACTACGAAGGGTTCCTTCGCTGATGACACTCCCGCTCGTCGCTCCTCCCGCTCCTCCTCGTGCCCAGGTCCCGGCATGATGCGGCTCATCATCCTCGGGCCGCCCGGGGCCGGTAAGGGCACGCAGGCCTCGCGGATCTCCGAGCACTTCGGCATCCCCGCCATCTCGACCGGCGACATCTTCCGGGCGAACATCAAGGACGAGACCGATCTCGGTCTCCAGGTCAAGGAGATCCTCGCCTCTGGTGGCTACGTCAGCGACGAGGTCACCAACGAGATCGTGGCCGACCGGCTCGCCCACGAGGACTGCGCCACGGGCTTCCTGCTGGACGGCTACCCGCGCACCCTCGCGCAGGTCGACGCGCTGGATGCCGTGCTGGCCGAGCACGGTGGGTCCCTCGACCACGTGCTCGAGCTGACCGTCGATGACGACGCGGTCGTGGAGCGGCTGCTCAAGCGCGCGCAGGTCGAGGGTCGCTCCGATGACACCGAAGAGGTCATCCGCGAGCGCATGGCCATCTACCACCGCGAGACCAAGCCGTTGTCCGACACCTACCGTGCACACGGTCTGCTCGTCGAGGTCGACGGTCTCGGCGAGGTCGACGAGGTCACCGAGCGGATCACCGCCGCCCTCACCTGACCCTCTCCGTCGAGAGTAGAGAACACGCCGCCTCCGTTCCGTGGATGCGGCGTGTTCTCTAC
>JBDTDY010000207.1:0-12081 GCA_039922835.1 Ornithinibacter sp. | reverse complement strand
CTCGGGTTCCCCGGCAGCGCCGCCAGCCTGGGCTTCGTCATCGCGCTCGTGGGTGTCTCCGTCATCGTTCTCTCCCTCGGGCTGCTCGGTCGGGCCTCCGGCTTCAGCGGCTTCCTCGTCATCGTCCTCGGCGCGCTCCTGCTGATCTCCTCCGCCGTCTCCCGCATCGAGGTGCAGGACGGGCTTGGTGAGCGCACCTGGACCCCGGTGCCCGCCAGCGGTTCCTCCAGCTTCCAACTGGGAGCCGGCGACGCCACGCTGGACCTCAGCCGCTTCGACGGGGACATCGTCAACACGACACCGCAGAGGATCAGCGTCGGGATGGGGGCAGGTGACCTCACGATCATCGTGCCCTCGGGCGTCGACGCCCGGGTCGAGGCCAACGTCGGCTTCGGCAGCATCCGCCACACCGGCAGCGGGGTCGTCGGCGTCAGCGAGTCCTCCGGCTCGGACCGCAGCACGTCCACCGTCATCGGCGAGGAGCCGGTGATCGTCATCATCGACGCCCAGCTCGGGCTCGGCGAGATCACCATCGAGGAGCAGTGATGAACACCCACGACGAACGCCAGGACGACACCCTCGCCACCGAGGTCTTCGACCACGAGTCGGTGACGGCGACCACGACCCCGCCCGGCCCCCCCGACGTGCCCTACCTGCGCGGTCCGGCACCGTTCGCGATGGTGCTCGGCCTGTTGGGCCTGCTCGTCGCCGGCTCCGTGCTGATCGGTGAGCTCACCGATGTCACGGTGCGCTGGGACAACCTCGGCCCGTGGACCGTCGTCGCCGCAGGTGTCGTGGTGCTGGTGGCCGGAGCACTCGGGGTGCGCGCCAGTCGGCCACGGAGCTGAGCCGATGCCCGCCCGGTCGGTCACCACGCGGTCACGGACCACCCGGCCACTGACCACCCGGTCACCGACCACCAGGTCACGACCGGCCGGTAACACCCGCGGCGGCCAGCGCGACCGGCACGCTGGCCACCACCGGCACGGACCCCAGCTCGGCCACCCAGTGCTGCGTCATCACGTCGAGCAGACGCACCCCGTCCACGACCTGCCCGGTCTCCTCGGCCACCTCGCGCAGTACCGCCTGCTCCGGGGACTCTCCCGGGTCCAGGCCGCCACCCGGAAGGTTCCACCTGCCGCCGGCGCCGGTCGTGCCGGACAGCTGGGTGAGCAAGAGCGCACCCTCGGCGACCACGACGGCATAGGCCGCGACCCGCTGCCGTGGGTGCACCCCGTCGCGCTCCGCCTCGGTGAGTCCTGGGCCGCCAGCACGATCGGGGGCAACCTCGGCCTCGGTGGGGGCCACGGCATACCTGATCGTGAGGTCGCCGAGCACACCGTCGACCGAGGTGAGCGACCCCACCCACCCGCGGGCGGCGAGCCCCCTGAGCGGGTCGGCACCGTGGTCGAGCAGAAACGACACGGCGAGCCGCCCTCTCTCCCAGCCGGTCACCGTGATCACGGTCGTGGCGCTCCGGCGCGCACATACTGCGCCAGCGTCGCTCGCACCACGTCCACCCAGTCCTGTTCCGGCGGGGTGTCGAGCAGGTGAGCGCGCATCCGCTGGCGCAGGGGGGCATCCGCTGCGAGGTGGGCCAGCGCTCCCGCCAGCATGATGTCGCTGTCGGCGAGCAGGCCGTCGACCCCGTCGGTGACGAAGTCCTCCACCCCCGTCCCGCGCAGCGCCACGACGGGCACCCCAGCAGTTCGCGCCTCGAGCGCCGCGATGCCGAAGGCCTCCAGTCGGGCCGCGTTGAGGAAGATGTCCGCATCGCCGTGCAGGTCCCGCAGCGTGGCGCGATCGACCCTCCCGGGCAAGGAGACCCAGTCCATCGAGTGCCGGCGCAGGTGTCGCTCCATCGCAGCACGCTGCGGTCCGTCGCCGACGATGGTCGCCGTCAGGGCCACGGAGGGGTCAAGGATGGCCCGGGCTCCGCGGAGCACCTGCAGCGCCGCGATCGGGCGCTTGCGCGAAGCCAATCGCATGGCGGAGACCACGTGCACCCCGCCTCGATCGGCCCGCCTCGCGCCGGTCGGGCGCCACAGGGCAACGTCGATGCCGTTGCCGACGACGTCGACGGACGCGCCGCCCGCCACCGCTGCAACCCGGGCTGCTGCCATCGACGACACCGCGCTGAGCGCGACGCCCCGATCAGCCCACCGCCCGATGTGGCCCACCAGCCGGAATGCCGGGGCCGACCGGTCGATGACGCAGTGAAAGGTCGCTGCCACGGGGAGCCCGAGGTCGAGAGCGACCGGGACCAGGTCCGTGGCGAAGGGGCTCACCACGCCGAGGTGCGCGTGCGCGACGTCGAAGTGGCCCCCCGCCAGCCGGCGACGCACCTCGGGTGGGGCGAAGGGGTTGACCGGGGCGCCGAACGGGACGCGGATCGCGAGCCGGTGCACACGCACTCCGTCCTCGGTCGAGATCGCACCACCGCGCTCCCCGTGCGGGCCGGTCGTCGCCGTGAACACCTCGACCTCGTGCCCGGCGGCAGTGAGGTGGTGGGCGAGGTCGCGGACCTGCGTCTCGATGCCGCCCAACCTGGGCGGGTAGCAGTCCGACAGCAGCGCGACCTTCACGAGGGTCCAGCCTGCCATGCGCGAGGATGGCCGTGATGTCTCGCACGCTCGTGGCGTTCCACGCCCACCCCGACGACGAAGCCCTGCTGACCGCAGGCACGATGGCGCGTGCCGCGGCGGAGGGGCACCGGGTCGTGCTCGTGCTCGCGACCGACGGCGGCGCCGGTCTGGCAGCCCCTGACCTTCGAGGGGGCGACGGGCTCGGCGCCCTGCGCCTGCAGGAGGCACGCGCGTCGGCGCGGGCCCTGGGGGTGCACCGCGTGGAGTGGCTCGGCTATGCCGACAGCGGGAGCGGACCCGAGCCCGAGCCGGACCTCCCGGGCGTCACCCGCTTCTGCCGCGCGCCACTGGAGGAGGCCGCCGAGCGGCTCGCGGCGGTGCTCCGCACCGAGCGGGCAGACGTGCTGCTCACCTACGACGCCAACGGCGGCTACGGGCACCGAGATCACGTGCGGGTTCACGAGGTGGGAGCTCGCGGGGCCGAGATCGCCCGGACCGCAAGGGTGCTCGAGGCGACGGTGCCGCGGGACACCATCGTGCGAGCCGTGCGCACGGTCGGCCGGGTCTACCGCTTCCCGACCGAGTTCGACCCGACCTCCTTCGAACGCGCCTACACAGCGCGCGCAGACATCACGCACCGCATCGACGTGCGGCGCTACGCCGGGGCCAAGCGGGCCTCCATGCGCGCCCACGCCTCCCAGTCGACCGGCGGCGGAGCGAGCGAGGTCGGCGACGGGGCCCAGACCGGGGACCGCACGCTCGCGGCGTTCTTGAAGATCCCCCGCCCGATCTACGATGTCGTCTTCGGGCGCGAGTGGTTTCGCGACCCGAGTCTGGCGCCGGGGGGTCCGGTGCGCACCGACGTGTTCGAGGGGATCTGATGAGCCCGCGCACCAAGCAGGTGCTCCAAGCCGTCATCGGCCTCGCGCTCGCTGCCGCCCTGCTCATCTGGGGGCTGCCCTACTTCGCCAAGACGTCGTGGGCCGAGATCTGGGCCGAGATCCGCAGGGTGCCGGCGAGTCACGCCCTGGCCTTCCAGTTGCTCATGCTGCTCGGCCTGTGGGCCTACACGTTCACGTTCACGGGCTCGCTGCGAGGGCTCGGCCACGGCAAGGCCCTGATCGTCAATCTCTGTGGCTCCTCGGTGTCCAACCTGTTGCCCGGCGGAGGAGCGGTGGGCATGGCGGCGACCTTCGCGATCTGCCGCTCCTGGGGCTTCTCCAGGCGGGCGACCTCCACGTCGGTCATCGTCACGGGCGTGTGGAACGTGCTCGCCCGGATCGCCCTGCCCGTGGTGGCGATCCTCTCCCTCTGGTTCGGCGGAGTGACCCTCCCGGGGGCCCTGACCGACCTCGCGGTCGCCGGGTCGGTCACCGGCCTCGCGATCCTCGGCGTCTTCGTCTCCGTCATCGCCAGCGAGCGGGCCGCGCAGTCCGTCGGCCGGGGGCTGGACCACGTGATCCGGCCGCTGGTGCGCAGGCGCCGACCCGACTCCACGATGAGCATCGAGGAGCTCGTGCGCGACCTCCGGGCACGGATCAACGACATCGTCAAGAGCGGCTGGGTGCCGATGACGCTCGGCATGGTCGGGTTCTTCGGTGCCTACTACGTGCTCTTCGTGCTGATCCTGCGTGAGACCGGGGTGATGCTGCCCCTGAACCTGCTCTTCGCGGCGTTCGCGATCGGTCGACTGCTCACGGCCGTCGGGATCACCCCAGGCGGGATCGGGGTCACGGAGACGGCGACCGTGGCGGTGCTGGTCGGCTGGGGCGCGGACCCGACCGGGGCCGCTGCCGGCGTCATCCTGTTCTCGGTCTTCACCCACCTCATGGAGGTGCCGCTGGGCGGGCTGGGCTGGCTGGCGTGGACCCTGAGCGCGAAGACCGAGCCCCTCCCCGACGGTGAGGAGGCAGCGCTCGCCTGAGGACCGGCATCCGATCTCCCTCACCTCGTCTGTCAGATCGCCGCCCACACGCCGCTGGCGCGGCGTGTCGCGACATCTGGACAGACGACGTCGGGGAGGTGGGGTCAGTCCTGGAGGAAGACCATCGCCATCGGGGTCTGCTCGCTGCCCTGACCGAGCGGGTTGTCGGCGAACATCTCCTCGAAGCGCGACCAGTCACCCGGCACGTCGGAACCGAGCACGTTGCGTCCGATGTCATTGGCGTCCATGACGACCGTGCCGCCGAACGTGGACCGCCACGGCTCCGGCACCCGGGCGCGGATCGCAGCACTGAGCCGCGCGGCCACGGCATCCGGATCCTTGGGAGCCAGCTTGGCGGAGACGTTGGAGGGGTAGGCGGAATACTCGGTCGGTCCGTCGATGGCGCTGATGTCGTTGCCGACGAGCTCGTAGAACCGGCCCTTCTTCCCGGTGACCTTGCCCACGGCACCCCCGGCTGCGGCATACAGCACGCGCGGGAGCCCCGCTTCCTGGATGGCGAGCTGCATCGTGAACGGGCTGCCGAGCCCGATGCCCGCCGGGGTGCGCGTGACGTAGCGGGACAGGACGCGGGCCGGGCGGCCGACCTTGATGTCCCAGATGAAGTAGGAGCGACCCTGGGTGATCGCGACGATCTTCTCGGAGATGAAGAACCACCACTGGCCGCCCGTCGCGGCGGCGTGCTCCGGGCCCGCCTCCGGGAGCGCGGCGAAGAAGGCGTCGACGTGCTCCATGACGCGCGCGTCGAGGTCGGAGTCGCGGTCGACGAGCTCGGTGCGCACCGGGTAGCGCCGCACCCGCTCACCACTCTCGGTGACGATGTCGAGCTCGCGGCGGGAGTTGGCCTCGAAGTCGGACTTGACGTGGGCGGCGCGAGCCGCAGCCGCGGCATCCGCGTCGTCATCGCGCTCGTCGATGAACTCGCGCATCCAGAGCTCGAGGTTGATCAGCCTCCAGAAGGTCATCGTGTCGACGTCGTTGGTGCCCTTGATCCATCCCTCGAAGGCGTGCAGCACCTCGGTCTGGTCGAAGTACGGCCGGTTCGCGAAGGACTCGCTGAGGAAGATGTTGTAGAGGTGGTTCTTCAGGCGCATGAACCACTCGCCCTGCGGCGTGGTGAAGCCGATCTTGTTGCGGCGCCTGTTGATCGACTCCGGGAGCAGACCTCGGGTGGCGTCGCGCAGCACCCGCTTGTTCCACCCGTCCTTGATGATCGCCTCGTCGGAGAGGCTGAAGATGAACTTCACGACCTCCTTGTCCAGGAACGGCACCCGTCCCTCGAGCGAGAAGCGCATCGTGTTCTTGTCCTCGTAGCGCAGCAGGCTGGGCAGCGAGTTGTGGAAGAGGTCCTGCACGAGGCGCTTCTTGAGGTTGGCACCCTCCACCTCGAAGCGCTCACCCCGGTGGGCCTGGACGAAGTCCTTCGCGAGGAGCTGGGTCGTGGGGACGGTCTTCTTCAGCTGGAGCTTGGCCTTGAGCTTGAAGCGGCCGAGGCGGTAGAGCACGTCCAGGCTCTTGGCGAGCTCGGCGGCTGCGGCGGTGGCACCCTGGGCCCTGAGCTGGCGGAGGTAGACGAAGTAGTAGGGGATGTAGCCGGCCATCATCTCGTCGGCGCCCTGGCCGTCGAGGAGCACCGTGACGTGCTTCGTGGCTTCGCGCATCACCTGGTACTGCGCGTAGGGCCCCGAGGAGATGATCGGCTCCTCCTGGGTGCGGATGAAGTCGAGCAGGTCCGCCTTGAACTGATCCGCGGTCGGCAGGATCTTGTGCGCCTCGATGTGACCGGTGCAGATGTCGAGGACTTCGTCGACGTAGCGCTCCTCGTCGTTGCTCGAACCGGGGAAGACCGCGGAGAAGGTGTTCTGCCGGGTGCCGACAGAGCGCGTCGACAGCTCGTCACCCTCGTTCAGCAGCTGGTTGATGATCACGGCGACCGCGCTGGAGTCCAGACCGCCGGAGAGCGAGGTGCCCACCGGGACCTCGGACTGGAGCCGCAGGCGCACGGACTCCACGAGCCGGCGCTTGTACTCCGCGGCGGCCGCGTCGTCGTAGGGGCGCTGCTCGGTGGCGAGCTCGAGGAGCTCCTCCTTGAGCCGCGTGAACATCCGTCGCTCGATACCCTCCGGGCCTGCCGTGAGCATCTCGCCGGGCGCGAGCCGCTCGATGCCCTCGAAGAACGTCTCGGTCCCGTCCTCGTGCGCGCGGAAGCGGAGGTAGCGGTAGACGGAGCGGTCGTTGACTGCCGTGTCGTAGAGCCCGCTCGCGAGGATCGACTTGATCTCGCTGGAGAAGAGCAGCACGTCGCCGTCGCCACGCGGGCTGGGCACCATCGCGACATAGAGCGGCTTGATGCCGAAGTGGTCCCTCGCGAGGGTGAGCCGGCGCTCCTCGCGGTCCCAGATCGCCAGGCCGAACATGCCGTTGAACCGGTCGAACGCGTCGGCCCCCCACTGCGCGAACGCCTCGAGGACCACCTCGGTGTCGGAGTCGGTGGTGAACGTGCGTCCCAGTGCCTCGAGCTCGGAGCGGAGCTCGAGGTAGTTGTAGACCTCACCGTTGTAGGCGATGGAGTAGCGGCCCTCGGCGGTGTCCATCGGCTGTTGACCGTGGGCCACGTCGATGATCGAGAGCCGCCGGTGCGCGAGCCCGCAGGGACCGCTGGTGACGATGCCCTCGCCATCGGGACCGCGATGCTGCTGGCAGTCGTTCATCCGCTGGAGGAGCGCCTCGTCTGCGGGGAGTCCGTGGTAGCCGGCGATGCCGCACATGCGTGGGTGGGTCCTAACGTGCTGGGGGCGGTGCTGCACGGCACACCGGTCGGGATGCCGCCGCTCAAGCCTGCCACGGATGCCGGGCCATGCCGACTTCCGCGCGGGGCGAGTGAGCTCAGGCGTGGAGGTGGGCCGCCAGCCAGGCGAGGACGTCTGCGGTGATCTCGTCCCGGTTGGTCTCGTTGAAGATCTCGTGGCGGGCGCCGGGGTACAGGGTGCACGTGACGTCGGTGAGGCCGGCCCGGCGATACTGCTCAGCCACCGCTCGCGGGCCCTTGCCGTTGTCACCGACCGGGTCCTTGTCGCCGGCGATGAGCAGCACCGGCAGGTCACGCCGCACCTTCGCGACGTTGCGGTCGTCGTTGATCGACGCGATGCCACCGAGGAGGTCGACGAAGAAGCCCGACGTGAAGACGTTGCCGGACAGGTCATCTGCGACGTAGGCATCGACCTCGGCGTCGTCGCGCGAGAGCCAGTCGAATGCCGTGCGGTTGGGCTTGAAGGCCGAGTTGAACTTCCCGAAGGTGAGCTTGTCGAGCATCGGGCTGACGTGCCGCTTCCCGCGCAGGCGCGACTCCGCCTTCGCCACCGCGAGCCCGACCTTGCCGAGTGCCCCGGGGTCACCGGCGGTGCCCGACAGGATGAGCCCGGCGAGGTCGCGGCTGTCCTCGATGACGTAGGACCGGCTCAGGAACGAGCCCATCGAGTGGCCGAGCAGGAAGACCGGCAGGCCGGGCTGCTCCGAGCGCGCCATCTGGGTGACGGCGCGCAGGTCCGCGACGACGGTGTCCCAGCCATCGGTGTCGGCGAAGTAGCCGTGGTCGGCCTTGCTCGCGGTGGCCCCGTGCCCGCGGTGGTCGTGAGCGTAGACGGCATAGCCGGCGGCCGCCAGCGCCTCCCCCAGCCGGGCGTAGCGGGCCGAGTGCTCCGCCATGCCGTGGGCGATCTGGACGACCGCCTTCGCAGGGGCGTCGGGGAGCCAGCGGTGCGTGTGCAGGCTGGTCTGGTCAGCTGCGCTCACGGTGGTCGTGGTGCTCTGCATGGGGTCCGTCCTCGGTTACCGATGGGTATGCCGGGGCCAGCCTGCCACGCCGACCCGGCGACGGGAACCGGGTCGCCCGAATCCGGGGCCACCCGCCCTTCAGGCGTCGACGTCGACCCACCTGGACGGGTCTGCCAGGACCCGGGCGAGCTCGACGATGGCGGCACCGGTCGCGCCGGGGGCCACCGCGACCTCCGCACGGTGCACGGTGGGGGCGACCCACCGCGCGGTGACCACCCGGTGGGTGAGCTCGGCGCACAACCCCGGTCGGAGGTGGTCGGCCAGCACGGCGAGGTGACCACCGAGCACGACGTCGGGAATGTCGAGCACGTTGACGACTGCCGACATCGCAAGACCCAGTGCTCGCGCGGCGGCCTGGATCGCAGCGACGGCCTTCGGCTCGCCCGCCCTGACCGCGGCGTCAAGGTCTTCCGCGGTCGCCGTCAGCGGCAACCCGGCGGCCACCAACATCGCTCTCTCACCGGCATACTGCTCCAGGCACCCGACGGCTCCACAGCGGCAGGGCGGTCCGTCCGGGTCGACACAGACGTGCCCGATCTCCCCGGCCCAGCCGTGCCGGCCCGTCACGAGCCGCCCGTGCACGACGGTCGCGCCGCCGATGCCCGTGTCACCGCAGACGTAGACGAAGTCCGCCGGCCCGCCAGGCCTCCCCGGCTGTGGTTCGGCCACGGCCCGCGCCGACAGGTTCGCGTCGTTGCCGACGTGCAGCGTTGCCCCGCCGATCGCCGCCCCATTCAGGTAGTCGGCCGGGTGCAGGTCGGTCCACCCCAGGTTCGGGGCGATGACGAGGTGCCCGTCCTCGGTGGTGACGATGCCGGGAAGCGCCAGCCCGGCGCCCGCGAGGCGGACCCCGCGCGGGCACTCGGCGAGCACCTCGGCGCTCAGTTCCGCGAGCCGAGCGAGGACGGGGACGTGGTCGCTACCGGCCAGGTCTGCGAGCTCGACCCGTTCTGCGACAAGGCTGCCCGCCAGGTCGTAGACGCGGGCAGCGAGGAGACCCACATTCGCCTCGAGGCCCAGACCCACGATCCGTGATCCGGGCACCATCGGCACTGCGGGACGACCCGGGCCTGCCGCAGTCGGCGGCTCCAGCTCGTCGAGCACTCCCCCGGCCACGAGGTCGTCGGCGAGCCGCGAGACGGTCGAGCGGGTCATCGCCGTCGCAGCAGCCACCGCAGCACGCGACATCGGCACCGGCGATGCACACACGGTGCGCGCGACGAGCGCGAGGTTCGCCCGCCGCAGGGTCGACTGACGCGCCGCTCCCCGCAGCATCGAGGGGGCGGGGTCGGCGACTCTGGTGGGGAGCTCGGCATCCACGATCGAGGACTGTACCGCCGCCCGAGTCATTTTTGTTGTTTGGCGGAACAAATGCTGTCGGCGTGCCCACTCTCGGCTCCACCCGACGCCGGGCCGAGCGACCGACGCGAGCGGCCGGCCGTGATGTGCGTTATCAAAACGTGATGTCTCAGTTGGGGTATTGATGCCCTCGACCCTCTTGCCTGACGGCCGTCCCCCTCGTATGTTGTGCCAGGCAACTAATGCCTGGCGGTCCTCAACGTCGAGACCCTTGTGGTCCTCTTCCGCTTCGGGGCTCGCGCCCAACCCCGGCCTGACGGCGTCAGGTCGGCACGAAAGGACGACACGAACATGCGCAGGAGAATCTTTGGCACGGTGGCCGGGCTGTCGGCCGTCGCGATGATGGTGGCCGGCTGCGGCTCCAGCGACACCCCCGGCACGAGCAGCACCGGCTCCACGACCGCTGCATCGGCAGCTGCCAAGGGCAAGGTCGGCGTCATCCTCCCCGACACGGCCTCCTCGGCACGCTGGGAGACCGCTGACCGTCCCTTCCTCGAAGAGGCCTTCAAGACAGCGGGTGTCGACTACGACATCCAGAACGCCAACGGTGACAAGGCGAAGTTCCAGACCATCGCCGACAGCATGCTGGCCGGTGGCGTGACGGTGCTGATGATCGTCAACCTCGACAGCGACACCGGCGCGGTCGTGGCCAAGAAGGCGGCCGCCCAGGGCGTCGCGGTCATCGACTACGACCGCCTCACCCTCGGCGGTGGGTCGAACTACTACGTGTCGTTCGACAACGTCGCGGTGGGCACCAAGATCGGCGAGGGCCTGGTGAAGTGCCTCGACGACGAGAAGAAGACCACGGCGAACGTCGTGCTCCTCAACGGCTCCCCGACCGACAACAACGCCACGCTCTTCAAGCAGGGCTACGAGAAGGTCATCAAGGACAAGGGCTACACGATCATCGCCGACCAGGCTGTCAAGGACTGGGACAACACCGAGGCCGGCCGGGTCTTCGAGCAGATCTTCGCCGCCAACGGCGCCAAGATCCAGGGTGTCGCGGCAGCCAACGACGGTCTCGCCGGCGCGGTCATCTCGGTCCTCGCCAAGAACGGCCTCGCCGGCAAGGTCCCGGTCACCGGCCAGGACGCCACCGACGAGGGCCTGCAGCGCGTGCTGCTCGGCACCCAGTGCATGAGTGTCTACAAGGCAGTGAAGAAGGAGGCCCAGGCGGCCTCCGACCTCGCGATCGCGCTGATCAAGGGTGACAAGGCTGCTGCGGACGCCCTCGCGACCGGCACCACCCCCGACAGCGTCACGGGCAAGGACGTCCCCTCGGTCCTCCTGGAGCCCGTCGGGATCTACGCAGAGAGCGTCAAGGACGTGGTCTCGGACGGCTTCACGACCGCCGCCAAGCTCTGCACGACGGCCGACCTGAAGACGGCCTGCGAGAAGTACGGAGTCAAGTGAGCCCTCGCGGGTGACCGACCACCAGCGGTGGCTGCCAGCCCTCGGGCCGGCAGCCACCGCTGCTCGCACGACCTGACGGAGAACCGATGACCACCACCGCAGCACAGCAACAGAGCGCCACCACGGGCGGCACACCACTTCTGTCCCTCACGGGAATCAACAAGAGCTTCGGCGCGGTGCAGGTGCTGCACGGTGTCGACCTCGAGGTCCACGCCGGCGAGGTGACCGCCCTCGTCGGTGACAACGGCGCCGGCAAGAGCACCCTGATCAAGGGCGTCGCGGGCATCTATCCCTTCGACTCCGGCGAGGTCCGGTTCGAGGGCAACGTGGTGAACCTGCACAGTCCCAAGGACGCCAGCGCGCTCGGCATCGAGGTCGTCTACCAGGACCTCGCACTCTGCGACAACCTCGACGTGGTCCACAACATGTTCCTGGGCCGCGAGCTGAAGAAGGGCATCACCCTGGACGAGACGACGATGGAGGACCGAGCCGCCACGACGCTCGCGGGCCTCTCGGTGCGCACCCTGAAGTCGGTGCGCCAGAACGTCGCCAGCCTCTCCGGTGGTCAGCGCCAGACGGTCGCGATCGCCAAGGCGGTGCTCTGGAACAGCAAGCTCGTCATCCTCGACGAGCCCACGGCCGCCCTGGGCGTCGCGCAGACGGCCCAGGTGCTCAGCCTCGTGCGCCGACTCGCCGACAACGGCTTGGGGGTGCTGCTGATCTCGCACAACCTCAACGACGTCTTCCAGGTCGCCGACCGCGTCGCCTGCCTCTACCTCGGGACCATGGCCGCACAGGTGCGGCCCAGCGAGGTCACCCAAGGCCAGGTCGTGGAGTACATCACCGCCGGCAAGGCCACCGGGCACACGCCCACCGGCACGGACGACGCACCGAAGGAGCCCCGCGCGTGAGCACTGACACGACCACGACCCAGGTCGACCCACCCAC
>JBDTDY010000206.1:0-6701 GCA_039922835.1 Ornithinibacter sp. | reverse complement strand
GGCAGCTCGTTGATGGCGACGATGCCGCGGTGGCTGCGAGGAATGAGGCCGAAGTGGATGGTCTCGGGGTCGCCGAGTCGCCTGCCCTCGGCGACGCGCATCGGGTCGACGTCGCCGATCAGGTCTCCGACGCTGGTGTCGGGGGTGGCGAGCTTCTCGGCATACCGCTCGTCCCGGTGCTTCCACCGGACCGGCAGGTCATCGCCCAGCTCCGCGGCGCGCCGCCGCGACTCCACGGTGATCGGCTCGAGCGGGTCCTCACCCAGCTCCGAACCCTCGATGACCGGGCTCCACTCGTCCAGCAGGCCGACGAGGCTGCGCAGCAGGCGGGTCTTGCCCTGGCCGCGCTCGCCGAGCAGCACGATGTCGTGACCGGCCAGCAGCGCCCGCTCGACCTGCGGCACGACGGTGGACCCGAACCCGTGCAGGCCCGGCCAGGGGTCGCGCCCCTGCGCCAGGGCGCGCAGCAGGTTGTCCCGGATCTCGGCCCGCACCGAGCGGGGGGTGTGCCCGGAGGCGCGAAGCTCACCGACGGTCGAGGCGGTGGGGGGCGCCGAGGGCGGTGCACCGGAGGAGTCGCTCATTTCCTCACGCTACGTCAGCGCGCCCCCGTGCGGGAGGGGGACGTCCGCCGTCGAACCCTGTGCCACCGCACCGTCTCCGACTTATTGCCCCACAGCCACGCGGGAGGGCTCCAGAAGGGGCCTCGAGCGTGGCTGGGGCGCAATAGGTCGAGAGGGGGGAGGGGGGTCCGGGGGGGCAGGAGGTGGGTCAGGGCGAATAGACGGGGTCAGCGGCGGTTGGTGAACTGCAGCGCGACCTCGAGGTCCTGCTCGCGCAGGAGCGTCTGCACGGCCTGGAGGTCATCGCGCGACTTGCTGCTCACCCGCAGCTCCTCGCCCTGGATCTGGCTCTTCACCGACTTCGGGCCCTCGTCGCGGATGATCTTGGCGATCTTCTTCGCGTGCTCGGAGGAGATGCCCTCCTTGAGCGTGCAGTCGAGCTTGTACTCCTTGCCGGACAGCCGCGGCCCCGCCTCGGGCACGTCGAGGTGCTTGAGCGAGACGCCACGCTTGATCAACCAGGTCTGCACCACGTCGAGCACGGCCTTGCACCGCTCCTCGCTGTTGGCCTGCATCTTCACGACCTCGCCTGCGAGCTCGACGCTGGCGCCGACGCCCTTGAAGTCGTAGCGGTTGGCGATCTCCTTGGCGGCGGTGTTGATCGCGTTGGCGACCTCCTGCTTGTCGTACTTGCTGACGATGTCGAAGCTGCTGTCCGCCATGGGTCCTCCTGGTCGATTCGGTGTGCCGGTTCCGGCTTGCTATCCTTCCATGCGCCCGGCGGGTTGCCCGAGCGGCCAATGGGAGTGGACTGTAAATCCATCGCGAAAGCTTCGAAGGTTCGAATCCTTCACCCGCCACCAGCACGAAAGGCCCCTTGCCCTGCGGAAACGTGGGGGCGAGGGGCCTTTCCCCTTCTCCGCCGGTCGCGGACGGGCCGGGCCACGTCCTCGGAGCAGCAGCGCCGGCCTCCTCCTCCAGTGGCTCCCCACCGTCTGCTCGCAGCGGACACGAGCCGCGGCGCAGGCGGACCCACGCCCGAAAGCGTGTCGTCCTCGTACTCGCGAGTCACCTGTGATCGGTGGCAGTCTCGGGCCCATGATCTCGCGCATCGCCATCGTCAACCGCGGAGAGGCCGCGATGCGGCTGATCCACGCCGTGCGGGACCTCAACGCCATGTCCGGGCCCGGGGGGCGGCGGATCACGACGGTGGCGCTGCACACCGAGGGCGAGCGGTCGGCGATGTTCGTGCGCGAGGCCGATGAGGCCCATGACATCGGCCCGGCGTCGTTGCGTCCCTACCTCGACCATGCCGTGCTCGAGCGGGCGCTGGTGGAGACCGGCGTGGATGCCGCGTGGGTCGGCTGGGGTTTCGTGGCGGAGGACCCCGCATTCGCCGAGCTCTGCGCTCGCATCGGGGTGACCTTCATCGGCCCCAGCCCGGACGCGATGCGAGCACTGGGCGACAAGATCGGCTCGAAGACCATCGCCGAGGAGGTCGGCGTCCCGGTGGCCCCGTGGAGCGGGGGTGGGGTCGACACCCTCGAGGACGCCACCGAAGCGGCCAACCGGATCGGCTACCCGCTGATGCTGAAGGCCACCGCGGGTGGCGGCGGTCGGGGCATCCGGATGGTCGCCTCGGACGCAGACCTGGCCGACGCCTACTCGCGCACCCGCGACGAGGCCGAGCGAGCCTTCGGCTCTGGCGTGGTCTTCCTGGAGAAGCTCGTCACCGGAGCGCGCCACGTCGAGGTGCAGGTCATCGCCGACGGCCAGGGCACCGCTTGGGCCATCGGGGTGCGCGACTGCTCCGTGCAACGCCGCAACCAGAAGGTCATCGAGGAGTCCGCGTCGCCCGTGCTGGATGCCGACCAGGTGGCCGAGCTGAAGGCCTCGGCCGAGAGGCTCGCGGTCGCGGTCGGGTATGCCGGTGCCGGCACAGTGGAGTTCCTCTACCACCCGCTCGACCGCTTCTTCGCCTTCCTCGAGGTCAACACCCGGCTCCAGGTCGAGCACCCGATCACCGAGTCCGTCACCCAGACCGACCTGGTGCGCCTGCAGATCCACGTCGCCGACGGAGGACGGCTCGAGGGGGAGCGACCGGTCGAGTCCGGGCACGCGATCGAGGCTCGGCTCAACGCCGAGGACCCCGACCGGGACTTCGCGCCCGCTCCGGGTCGCATCGCACACCTCGAACTCCCGTCGGGGCCGGGAATCCGGGTTGACACCGGTGTGGCAGAGGGAGACTCGATCCCCGCCGACTTCGACTCGATGATCGCGAAGATCATCGCGCACGGCAGGGACCGCGATGAGGCGCTGGGCCGCCTGCGCCGTGCCGTGGCCGAGACGACGGTCGTCATCGAGGGGGGAGCCACCAACAAGTCCTTCATCCTCGAGCTCCTCGACCAACCCGAGGTCATCGACGGTTCCGCGGACACGGGGTGGATCGACCGGGTGCGTGCCGAGGGGCGCCTCGTGACCCGCAAGCACTCCGGCGTCGCCCTGGTCACCGCGGGCATCGAGGCCTACGAGGAGGCCGAGGCGATCGAGCGCACCCGGCTGCTGGAGACGGCCCGGGGTGGCCGCCCCCAGGTGCAGCACGACATCGGGCGGGCCGTCGACCTCAAGCTGCGCGGCACGGCATACAAGGTCACCGTGTTCCGCACCGGGCCGTCCAGGTTCCGGGTGGGGGTGGCGGACCCGACCGGCGAGACCGTCACCGTCGATGCAGACCTCGATCGGATCGGCGCCTATGCCAGCAGGATCCGGGTCGCCGGGCGCAGCCACCGACTCATCACCGCGAGTCACGGCCCTGTCCAGCTCGTCGAGGTCGATGGGGTGACACACCGGGTCAGCCGGGACGAGGGTGGGGTGCTCCGCTCACCCGCGCCGGCCCTGGTGGTCGCCACCCCGGTCGCCGTCGGCGACGTCGTGGCGTCCGGCGCGCCCGTGCTCGTGCTCGAGAGCATGAAGATGGAGACGGTGCTGCCCGCACCGTTCGCGGCGCGGGTGAAGGAGCTCCTCGTCGCCACCGGGAGCCAGGTCGAGACCGGCGCGGCCCTCGTGCGGCTCGAGCCGACCGCCGAGGAGGGAGAGGAGGTCGAGGAGGAGCAGGGCTCCCACGTCGACCTCGACCTGCCTGCGGCACCCACCGACGATGACGCGGCACGTCGTGCCAGCCGCGGCCTCGCCGACCTCTCGGCCATGCTCCTGGGCTACGACCTCGACCCGCGTGACGAGACGGGCGCGCTCACCGACTACCTCGCGGCGAGGGACGAGCTCGCGGCCGCCGGCCGCCCTCCCCTGGAGGACGAGCTCGACCTGCTCTCCGTACTGGCCGACTTCGCCGAGCTGAGCCGCAACCGCCCCGTCGGCGAGGAAGCGCACCTCGAGAACCGCGTGCACAGCCCCCGTGAGCACTTCCACACCTACCTCCAGACGCTCGACACCGACCGCGGCGGCCTGCCAGGTGACTTCATCGGCCGGCTCGAGAGGGTGCTGCGCCACTACGGCGTCGCGGAGACCGAGCGCACCTCGTCGCTGGAGGGGGCCGTCTTCCGGGTGTTCCTCTCCCAGCAGCGATCTGCGCCCGAGACGACGATGGCGGCATCGATCCTGCAGCGCTGGCTCGTCGAACCCGCTCCCGAGCCGCCGCTGGACGGCGTCGTGCGCGAGCTGCTCGACCGGCTCGTCACGGTCACCCAGCTGCGCTTCCCCCTCGTGGGTGACCTCGCGCGCAGCGTGCGCTTCCGGTGGTTCGACCAGCCGCTCGTCGACGCCGACCGGGCGCTGGTCCTCGACACGGTCGGTGACGAGCTCGCCGAGATCGACGGTCTCCCTGAGGGCGAGGAACGCAGCCGCCGGGTCGACGCCCTCGCCGCGATCCCGGAGCGGATCGTGCGGTTCCTCGGCGAGCGCCTGCGCGCGGGGGTGCCCGAGACCGAGCCGATGCTCGCCGTGCTGGTGAAGCGGCACTACCGCGAATACGAGCTGACCGGGTTGTGGGAGGGCACCAAGGACGGCCGAGCCGTCGCCACCGCCGGATACGTGCTGGATGACCGCCCCACGCAGTTGGTGACCACGTGCGCCGAGATCGACGAGCTCGACTCCGAGAGCGCCCTCGCCGACCTGCTCTCCGAGCTCGTCGCGCGGCGGCCGGCCGGCAGTGAGGCCGTCGTGGACCTCTACGTGAACTGGCCCGACCAGCCGGACGGCGTGGAGGAGGCCTCGGCCGTGTTGGCCGGTCGGCTCGCCCGGATGCCGTTCGTCCCCGGGGTGCGCCGGGTCGCCGTGGGGGTGGTGCCGGGTGAGGGCAGGGAGGTCGGCTACTTCACCTTCCGCCCACAGGAGGGCGGCTCCGTGGTGGAGGACTTCCTCGTGCGAGGGGTGCACCCGATGGTCGGGCGCCGGCTGAACCTCTGGCGGCTCCGGGACTTCGACCTGACTCGGCTGGAGGCGCCGGAGGACGTGCTGCTGCTGCACGCAGTCGCTCGGGCGAACAGCCAGGACCAGCGACTCGTCGCCCTGGCCCAGGTGCGCCAGCTCGTCGTGGTCCGGGACGAAGCGGGCCGGGTCACCGCACTTCCGCACGTGGAGCAGGCGCTCGCGAACTGCCTGGAGGCGGTGCGCCGGGCGCGCACCGGCCTCGGTGGGGGCACCCGCCTGGACATGAACCACGTGTGGCTGCACATCTGGCCACCGGTCGAGGGTGATCTCGACCAGCTGACCGCGCTGCGCGACAAGGTCGCGCCGATGACTGCCGGCGCCGGGATCGAGGAGGTCCGGGTCGAGGGGGCCATCGCCGCCGACGACGTGCTGGTGCCGATCTGCGCCCGCTTCTCCTACCAGCCGGGTTCGGGTGTCACCTTCACGGTCGAGGCGCCGCCCACGGAGCGGCTGGCGCCCCTGGACGCCTATGCGGAGAAGGTCGTGCGGGCGCGACGGCGCGGCTTGGTCTATCCCTACGAGCTCGTCGCGATGCTCTCGGCATCAGGCGGCGAAGCGGTGGAGTACGACCTGGACGACACCGGGCGCCTCGTGCCGGTGGACCGGCCCTACGGACAGAACACTGCCGGGATCATCTGTGGTGTCGTGACGACGCTGACCGCCCTGCACCCCGAGGGCGTCACCCGGGTGCTGCTGTGCGGCGACCCGTTGCGCTCCCTGGGTGCCGTCGCCGAGCAGGAGTGCCGGCGGGTCATCGCTGCCCTCGACCTCGCCACGGAACACGGGCTCCCCGTCGAGTGGTTCGCGATCTCTGCGGGTGCCCGCATCTCGATGGACTCCGGCACCGAGAACATGGACTGGGTCGCCAAGGCCCTCAAGCGGATCATCGAGTTCACCCAGGACGGCGGCGAGATCAACATCGTCGTGGCGGGCATCAACGTGGGAGCCCAGCCCTACTGGAACGCCGAGGCGACGATGCTCATGCACACCAAGGGCATCCTCATCATGACCCCGGACTCGGCGATGGTGCTCACCGGCAAGCAGTCCCTGGACTTCTCCGGCGGTGTCTCGGCCGAGGACAACTTCGGTATCGGGGGATACGACCGCGTCATGGGCCCCAACGGGCAGGCGCAGTACTGGGCCAAGGACCTGGTCGACGCCTACGGCATCCTGCTGGCCCACTACGAGAACACCTGGGTCGCACCCGGTGAGAGCGGGCCACGGCGGGCGCCCTCGAGCGACCCCCACGACCGCGACGTCACCACCTACCCGCACGCCATGGAGGGCAGCGACTTCACGAGCGTCGGCGACATCTTCTCCTCGGCCACCAACCCCGACCGCAAGAAGGCCTTCGACATCCGCACGGTCATGCGTGCCGTGGCAGACCAGGACCACGCGAGCATGGAGCGGTGGGCCGGCATGGCCGACGCGGAGACGGCCGTCGTGCTCGATGCCCGGCTCGGCGGCATCCCCGTCTGCCTGCTCGGCATCGAGTCCCGCTCGGTGCCACGCCGCGGGTTCCCTCCCACCGACGGACCCGACACCTACACGGCCGGCACGCTCTTTCCCCGCTCCTCGAAGAAGGCGGCCAGGGCGATCAACGCCGCGAGCGGCAACCGTCCCCTCGTCGTGCTCGCCAACCTCTCCGGGTTCGACGGGTCACCGGACTCCATGCGCAGCCTGCAGCTGGAA
>JBDTDY010000205.1:0-2854 GCA_039922835.1 Ornithinibacter sp. | reverse complement strand
ACCTATCGCGGCATGCATGTCGTGCCCGGTTGGGGCGGCAGCATGTTCGAGGAGCTCATGCCGGCCGTCTTCGTGCCCGAGGAGCAGTGGGCGCCGCGCAGCTGGGGCGTCAACCACCCGCTGCACGTGCGCGCCGAGCGCGAGCACGGTCTGGAGGACGCGGGCTATGGCTACTGGGGCTTCTCACCGTCGAGCAACCCCGACGGTGGTTACCGGGAGTACGGCGTCGATGCCCTCGGGCTGAACCCCGAGGGCTACTTCTCCGACCAGGAGAAGACCAACCTCGACGTCGGCTTCGGCGAGTGCCGCGCCGCCACCAACCCCAACCCCACCTATGGCGACGGCGTCGTCACCCCGCACGCATCGTTCCTGGCGATGATGTTCGAGCGCGGGCCTGCAACAGCGAACCTGATCGGAATCCAGAAGAAGCTCGGCGCCTACGGTTCGGGCGGCTTCTTCGACGCGGTCGCCGTGAAGAGCGGCACGATCGCGCGGCGTTACCTCTCGCTCGACCAGGCCATGGTCATGGGTGCCCTGGGCCAGGTGCTCGGCAAGGGCGTGCTGCGCAGGGCCTTCAGCACTCCAGACGTCGAGAAGGCGCTGCGGCCCGTCATCGGGCTCGAGGAGTTCGGCGCGGGCATCGTGGGTGAGTAGCCACACCCGCACGCTCGACACGATTCGTCCGCCGTGGCTGCTCGGGTCGCGCGGCGGCCTGCGTGCGCTCATCGTGGAAGGCGGCGCTCCGGCCTCGCTCGGGACCGATCGGATCGAGCTGGTGCAGCACGCCGCCTCGGCCTTCGCCCCGGGGTTGCTGCAGCTGTGGCTCCGCGATCGTGCGACCGGCCGGCACTGGCCGATGCTCGGGGCCGGGTCGGGCTCATCCGCCCACCTTCAGGACGGCGCCCTGGTCCTCACGGGTCGGGCCGGTGGTGATCTCGATTGGCGGGTGACCCTCACCCTCGACCCGGCTCACACGGCCTGGGCGTGGCACGTCGAGGTGCGCAACGATGGATCTCGGCGGCGGGAGGTGGACGTCGTGCACGCCCACGACGTCGCCCTCGCGGCGCCCTTGACCCTGCGCACCAACGAGCTGTACGTGAGCCAGTACCTGGACATCGGACCGCTCTTCGGTGATGGCTTCGGCACTGCGCTCGCGGTGCGCCAGAACCTTGCGCAATCAGGCGAGACCCCGTGGTGCGTGCTGGCCTGCACGACCCCGGTGCTCGCGTGGGCCACCGATGCGCTCGACGTCCACGGCGTGGCGACACGTGCTGGGGGGCGTCCCCTCGCTCTCCGTGGTGACCTGCCGTCCCGGCGACGCCAGCACGAGCACACCCTTGCCACCTTGCAGACGGCGCGCTGGCACCTCGAGCCCGGTCAGCGCCTGACGACGTCCTTCGCCGGCCTCCTGGTGCAGGACCACCCGGCCGCCACGTCCGACACGGACATCCAGCTCGTCCACCAGGCGCTGGACCTCGCCCGCGCCGCGGCGTCGTCCCTCCCTGTTCCCACGCCCCAGCTGGGGAGCGCTGCCGGTGGAGCACTCGTTGTCCGTGGGGGGCTCGGCGCCCCCGCGGGCGCATACGACCCCGGCCGCAGCCTGCCCTCGCGCCCTCTCACCGATGCAGAGGTCGAGGCGATCTGGCCGGGCCCGTGGCGGGCGGTGGAACGTGGGGAGGACGGCTCACTCCTGTCGTTCTTCACGGTGGACGACGAGCACGTGGTCACCCAGGCCAAGGAGATGGCCACCCTGCGACCGCACGGCACGATCCTGCGGACCGGCGACACCGCTGCCCCCGACCCCCGCTCGCTCACCGTGACGAGCTGGATGACGGGTTCTCCGCTGTCGTACCTGACCTGCGGCCATGCGTCCAATGCCCCCGTCCTGACGACCGTGCGCGGCTACCTCGGTCTGCACCGCGACTACGGGGTGCGCGTGCTCGTGGAGGTGGCGGGCCGATGGCGCCTGGTGGACCGTCCATCTGCATTCGCGATGTCCCTGGACGGTGCCCGGTGGGTGCACGTGGTCGATCCTGACGGTGGGGATGCCGGTGGCGTCCTGGAGGTGCGGACCACAGCCCCACCCAGCGAGCACGTCGTCCGGATGTCGGTGCGCATCACGTCTGGCCGTCACCGGCGAGTGCTGCTCGCCCTGCACCTGGGCACCGGCGAGGACCCACTCCCTGCTCCACCCGGCGCGGTCCGGGTCGAGGAACACCCTGGTGGCATCGCTGTGGTCCTGCCGGCCGCGACCATGATTCTGCGGAGCAGCACCCCGCTGGTCGTCGGGGACGACGGAGCTCTGTTCGACGACGGGCGCAGCCGCTGCTCCTCCGTGGCGACGTTGTGCACCGAACCCGGCCCAGGACTCGATCTCGAGCTGACCGTCGCCGCCACCGGGGCGACTGCTCCTCGGCCCGTCCCTGACGAAAGCGGGATCAGGGCGGTGCAGGAAGGCGCCGACGGCTGGTGGTCTTCCGTCACGGCGGTTCGCGTCTTCGAACTGGCGCGCGCCGGAGCGGGGTCCGGGACCGGGATCGATCAGCTTGACGTGAGCCTGCCCTGGCTGGTGCGCGACGCGCTGGTGCACTTCCTGTCACCGCGCGGCCTGGAGCAGTACTCCGGTGGCGCATGGGGGACGCGGGACGTGACGCAAGGTCCGCTCGAGCTGCTCCTCGCCCTGGATCGGCAGGTCGACGCGCGGAACCTGCTCCTGAGGATCTTCGCGGCCCAGAACCCCGACGGGACCTGGCCCCAGGCCTTCGGCTTCCTCCCCGGCGACGAGCACTTCCGGATGGAGCCGTCGCACGGCGACGTGATCCACTGGCCCGTCCTCGCGGTGGGCCGCTACCTC
>JBDTDY010000204.1:0-3630 GCA_039922835.1 Ornithinibacter sp. | reverse complement strand
GCGGCACGAGATGCTCGAGATCATCGTCGCCGACGACGGCTCGGGCCCGCGAGCCTGCGGCATCATCGCCCGTGACCTCGTCACCGGTGAGATCGAGACCCACCTCGCGGATGCCGTGGTGCTGGCCTCCGGTGGCTACGGCAACGTCTTCTTCCTCTCGACCAACGCGATGGGGTGCAACGTCACGGCGTCCTGGCGGGCGCACCGCAAGGGCGCCTACATGGCCAACCCCTGCTACACCCAGATCCACCCGACGTGCATCCCGGTCTCCGGTGACCACCAGAGCAAGCTGACGCTGATGTCGGAGTCGCTGCGCAACGACGGCCGCATCTGGGTGCCGAAGAACCGCGAGGACTGCGACAAGGACCCGCGCGACATCGCCGAGGAGGACCGCGACTACTACCTGGAGCGGATCTACCCCAGCTTCGGCAACCTCGTCCCGCGCGACATCGCCTCACGGCAGGCCAAGAACGTGTGCGACGAGGGTCGCGGGGTCGGACCCGTCGTGGGCGACTTCCGCCGCGGCGTCTACCTCGACTTCGCGGACGCGATCTCCCGCATGGGCAAGGACACCGTCGAGTCCAAGTACGGCAACCTCTTCGACATGTATGCCCGGATCACCGGGGAGAACCCCTACGAGGTGCCGATGCGGATCTACCCCGCGGTGCACTACGTCATGGGCGGTTTGTGGGTCGACTACGACCTGGAGTCGAGCATCCCCGGCCTGTTCGTGGCGGGGGAGGCCAACTTCTCCGACCACGGTGCCAACCGGCTCGGCGCCTCGGCGCTGATGCAGGGCCTGGCCGACGGCTACTTCGTGCTGCCCAACACCATCCGCGACTACCTCGCCAAGGGCCCGTTCGCGCCGCTGTCGGAGCAGACGCCCGCGGTGGCGCAGGCCCGCACCGCGGTGCAGGAGCGCACCGCCCGGCTGCTCGCGATCAACGGAGAGCGCAGCGTCGACTCCTTCCACCGGGAGCTCGGCAACGTCATGTGGGAGTACTGCGGCATGGAGCGCACCGAGGAGGGTCTGCTCAAGGCCATCGACCTCATCCGCGGGCTGCGCGAGGAGTTCTGGCGCAACGTGCGGGTGCTCGGCTCGGCCGACACGCTCAACCAGAGCCTGGAGAAGGCCGGCCGGGTCGCGGACTTCCTCGAGCTCGGTGAGCTCATGTGCATCGACGCCCTGCACCGTCGGGAGTCCTGCGGCGGCCACTTCCGCGGTGAGTCCCAGACCGAGGACGGGGAGGCGCTGCGTCACGACGACCAGTACCTCTACGTCGCGGCGTGGGAGTTCGGCGGCGGCGACGCCGACGGGGAGATGGGCCGGCCCGTGCTGCACAAGGAAGACCTTGCCTACGAAGCCATCGAGTTGAAGCAGCGGAGCTACAAGTGATCACCCCAGAAAGTTCCACGTTCCTTCGTCACTTCGATACTTTCCGGGGGCCCCGATGAATCTCACCCTGAAGATCTGGCGCCAGGACAAGCCGTCCGACAAGGGCGGCCTGGTCACCTACAAGGTCGCCGACATCAGCGAGGACATGAGCTTCCTCGAGATGCTCGACGTGCTCAACGAGCAGCTCAACGCCAAGGGCGAGGAGCCGATCGCGTTCGACTCCGACTGCCGCGAGGGCATCTGCGGTCAGTGCGGGCTGATGATCTCCGGTGAGGCCCACGGTCCCGAGAGGACCACGACCTGCCAGCTGCACATGCGCAGCTTCAAGGATGGCGAGACGATCACCATCGAGCCGTGGCGGGCCAGCGCCTTCCCGGTGATCCGGGACCTGATCGTCGACCGCGGGGCCTTCGACCGCATCGTGCAGGCGGGCGGCTACATCTCGGTCAACACCGGGTCGGCCCCCGACGCGCACGCGACGTTGGTCCCCAAGGTGAATGCCGACCGGGCGTTCATGGGGGCGGAGTGCATCGGCTGCGGGGCCTGTGTCGCGGCCTGTCCCAATGCCAGCGCCTCGCTCTTCATCGGCGCCAAGGTCACCCACCTCTCCGAGCTCCCGCAGGGACAGCCCGAGCGGATGGCGCGCGTGGTGTCGATGGTGGCTCAGGGCGACCACGAGGGCTTCGGCGGGTGTACCAACGTCGGTGCCTGTTCCCAGGCCTGCCCCAAGGGCATCCCCCAGGACGTCATCTCCACGCTGAACAAGGAGCTCCGCAGCGCCCTGCGCGCCGGCCACTGACCGTCGCGCCCTGCACGCCCAACCCCGGCGTGGACAATCGACCAATAGGTCAGTTCTTCACGCTCGGTCCGGCATCCACCGCGTGAACAATCGACCAATAGGTCAGTTCTTCACGCTCGGTCCGGCATCCACCGCGTGAACAATCGACCTATTGGTCAGTTCTTCACGCTGGGGGAGTGGGCTGGGGGCGAGGTCAGAGCCAGGAGACGTGCGGCTTGACCAGCGCGTATCCGACGAAGGCGACGACGTCGAGGATGGTGTGTGCCACCACGAGCGGCATGACGCGTTTCGTGCGGGTGTAGAGCCAGCCGAAGAGCAGCCCCATGGCGGCATTGCCGAGGAACCCGCCGAAGCCTTGGTAGAGGTGGTAGCTCCCACGGATCAGCGCACTGGTGACGATGACCCGCCACGGACCCCACCCTGCCTGGCCCCACCGGCGGAAGAGGTAGCCGACCATGATGACCTCCTCGAGCACGGCGTTCTGTGCTGCTGAGAGCACGAGCACGGGAACGGCCCACCACACCTGCTCGAGGTTGGCCGCCGCGACCGTGGTGTTGAGGCCGAGCGACTTCGCGGCGAGGTAGAGGCCCAGCCCGGGGAGGCCCACCACCGCGGCGAGCAGCGCCCCGCGGGCGAGGTCCTGCCACGGCCGCCGCACGTCGAAGCCCATCGTGTGCGGCTGCCCGGGGTCGTCCCGCCTCAGCAGGTGCAGCGCCAACAGCACGGGCACCAGGGCCAGCGCGATGCCGGTGAGCTGGTAGGCGAGGTCGAGCCAGGGCCGGTCGGGTGTCACCGAGGTGTTCATCGCGGACGTCTGCTGACGCAGCGCCTCGGCGCGGGTCAGTCGGTCGACGATGCGCAGCAGCGACCAGATCGCCGAGGCCCCGAGGGAGACACCAAGGACGAGCCAGGTCTCCGTGAGGTGCTGCCGCCGCATGTCGGACAGCGTATGCCGAGCGACCGCGGGGTTTGCTGGGCGCCCGCTGGGCGCTCGCTGGGAACGAGGTGGCGCCCGCCGTGAACAGCACGGCGGGCGTCGGGCGGGCGCCGACGGGTCAGGCTGCGACGTGCTGGAAGTAGTAGGCCGGGATGCTGAGGTGGCGGGAGCGACGGTCGCTGCGGCTGGTGAAGACCTGCGGCAGCACGACGGCGATGCCGATGGCGAGCATGACGGCGGCGATCACGCTGAGCGTGACGAGCAGGGCGAGGGTGATGGTGGCGAGTGCGGTCATGGGGCCCATGATGACGTCCTTTCTACGGATGTAGAGGATTCTACGCTCGTAGTAACTGATGGGCCCACCGTCCTGTTCCCACGACCACGAAACCGCCACACTGGGGCAGTGAGCACCCTCATCGCCGAGTCGCGCGGTCGCCGCGGAGAGCTCCTCGAGGCTGCGGTGCACGTGGTGTCCGAGGTGGGGTTGCGCGGGCTCAC
>JBDTDY010000203.1:0-3753 GCA_039922835.1 Ornithinibacter sp. | reverse complement strand
CGAGCACGATGTCGAGAGCCATTGGCCACTCCATCGGCCAGCAGTCATCGCCGAACCCAGGCACCGCTCCGCGCGCTTCTTCCACCAGGTCGCCAGCCAGGACGGTGTCACAGTCACCGATGCGCACGATGGCGTCACCTCCGGTGTGGCCCCGCCCCGGATGCACCACCTCGACGAAGCGATCGCCCAGATTGAGCACGGCCGCCGAGGAGAAGGTCCGCGAGGGCACCACGACCTCGGTCTCGAGCAACTCGCGCAGCCGGGGGTCCTGGGGCAGATCGGCAGCCGCCGAGCGTCGTACCTCCTGGGCGTGGGTCGGCAGCGTGGCCGCTGCGTCCTCATGACACACCAACTCCGCGCCCACGCTGGCGAACACGCCGTTTCCGAAGGTGTGGTCGAAGTGCTGATGCGTGTTGACCGCGAACCGCACCGGCCCTCCCAACGCCTGAACCGCCGGCAAAAGGGCAGCCGCACCGGCGGCAGAGGCCGTGGTGTCAACGACCAGCAACCCGTCAGAACCGCCGACTACGGTGACGTTGACGTCGAACCAATCGAGCCGGGTCACCCAGACCCGGTCCGCCACCTCGGTGAAGTCAGCCACGCAACCCAGCCTAGTAGTCTTGGCACTCACCGCATCGGAGTGCCAACGCGAAAAGGAGGCGGCATGGTCGAGGACCGCAAGCTCGCCGTCCTGCGCGCGATCGTGGAGGACTACGTCGCCACCGAGGAACCGGTGGGTTCCCGGGCTCTGGTCGAGCGCCATTCCTTGGGGGTCAGCCCGGCCACCGTTCGCAACGACATGGCCGCGTTGGAGGAGGAGGGCTACATCCAGCAACCCCACACCAGCGCCGGACGTGTGCCGACCGACAAGGGCTACCGACTGTTCGTCGACCGTCTCTCAGCCGTACGACGCATGAGCGCAGCCGAGCAGCGTGCGATCGCCACCTTCCTCGACGGAGCCGTCGATGTGGACGACATGGTGCAGCGCAGCGTGCGGCTGCTGGCGCAGCTGACCCGCCAGGTCGCGGTGATGCAATACCCCAGCCTGTCCAACTCCACGATTCGTCACGTCGAGCTGATCGCGCTGACGCCGCAGCGACTCCTGTCCGTACTGATCCTCTCCAATGGCCGAGTCGAGCAGCGCGTTGTCGAACTGGTCACCCCGATCGACGACGACGACCTCGCCACGCTCAGATCCAGGCTGCTCCATGCCATCACCGGTCAGACGATCGCGGCCGCAACCACGGCGCTGGCCTCACTGGACGCCACCGCCCTGGCCACTCCCGGCGGCACGGCACAACCGGTCATCGACACCCTCATCGACGCGCTGTCCGATCACCGCTCCGACGAGCGGGTCATCGTCGGCGGGGCGGCCAACCTGGCCCGGTTCGGGGAGTTCGAGACGACCGTGCGCCCCCTGCTCGAAGCGTTGGAGGAGCACGTCATCCTCCTGAAATTGCTGGGCGAGACCGCCCACGACGGGGCCGTCACGGTCCGCATCGGCGCCGAAGGGCCCTACCAGGAATTGGCGACCACCAGTGTCGTCGCCACCGGCTACGGTCCGAGCCAGGCGGCCTCCGCCCTCGGAATCGTCGGCCCGACCCGCATGGACTACCCGGGCACGATGGCCGCGGTGCGCGCAGTCGCCCGCTACGTCTCCCGGATCCTCGACGAATCAGAAGGACATCGGTGACACACGATCCCTACGAGTTGCTCGGCGTCTCTCGTGACGCTGATGCCGACACCATCAAGAAGGCCTACCGGCGTCTGGCCCGTCAGCTGCACCCTGACGTCAACCCCGATCCGGCGACCCAGGAGAAGTTCAAGGACGTCAGCGCGGCCTACGAGGTCCTGTCCGATCCGCAGAAGCGTGCGGTCTATGACCGTGGCGGCGATGCCTTCGGCGGGGGCTTCGGCGCCGCCGGCGCGGGCTTCTCCTTCACCGACATCATGGATGCGTTCTTCGGGGGCGCCGGGCAGGCCCGTCGGGGTCCCCGACCGCGCGAGCGTCGCGGCCAGGACGCCCTGGTGCGGATGGAGATCTCGCTGGCCGACGCTGCCTTCGGCGTCACCCGCGACCTGAAGGTCGACACCGCGGTCCGCTGCGAGACCTGTCACGGCGAAGGCACCGCGGAGGGCACGTCCCTGGCCCCTTGCGAGACCTGCCACGCGACCGGGGAGGTCGCCCATGTGCAGCGCTCGCTGCTCGGTGAGGTCCGCACCCTGAGGCCCTGTCCTGCTTGCGGTGGCTTCGGCTCTGTCATCTCGGACCCCTGCCGCGAATGCTCCGGTAGCGGCCGCGTGCGCGAGCGCCAGACCCTGACCGTCAAGATCCCTGCCGGAGTCGACAGCGGCACCCGGGTCCAGCTGCCCGGCCAGGGCGAGGTCGGACCCGGCGGCGGTCCCGCGGGGGATCTGTACGTCGAGGTGCGGGTCACCCCACACAAGGTTTTCACCCGCGATGGCCAGCATCTGCTGTGCACCCTGACGCTGCCCATGACTGCCGCCGCGCTCGGCACGAAGATCACTCTGCCGACGCTCGAGGGTGACCTCGAGGGGGCTGGGGACGAGGGAGAGGTCGAGATCGAGATCCCGGCGGGCACCCACTCCGGCACCCAGCAGGTGTTGCGCGGCCGGGGGGTCCCGGGCCTGCGTGGTGGTCGAGGCGACCTGGTCGTCACCATCGTCGTCGAGACGCCCACCAAGTTGGACCCCCGGCAGGAGGAACTGATGCGCGAACTCGCCGCCATCCGTCACGAGGATCAGCCCACCGGTTCGGTGCACCAGCATTCCAAGACCGTGTTCGGTCGGCTCCGCGACGCCTTCGGCTGATGAGCCTCCCGGTGCACCATGTCCCGTCGGTGTCGGGGCGATCAGTCGGTGACGAGGTTGAGGTCACCGGGGACGAGGCACACCACGCGGTGGCCGTACGACGCCTGCGCGTGGGCGAGTCGGTGGTGCTCACCGACGGTGTGGGGACCCGCGCCACCGGAGTGGTCACCGAGACCGGCAAGCGAGTCTTCTCGGTCTCGTTGAGCGCGGTGGACTTGATCGAACGGCCCACACCGGCGTTGGTCGTCGTACAAGCCCTCCCGAAGGGGGATCGCGGTGAGCTCGCGGTGGAGGTCCTGACCGAGATCGGGGCCGAGCTGATCGTGCCCTGGGCGGCCGAACGATCCGTGGCGGTGTGGAAGGGCGAGCGAGCCGTGAAGTCGCACGCTCGTTGGGTCGCCACGGCCAGGGAGGCCGCCAAGCAGGCCCGACGCGACTGGTTCCCCGAGGTGGCGCCGCTGGCCACGACGGCACAGGTGATCGAGTTGGTGCGGCAAGCCGACCAGGCCGTCGCGCTCCACGAAGGCGCCACCGCTCCGCTGCCCGCCCCGACAGGTGATCTAATCGTGCTGATAGTCGGCCCCGAGGGTGGGTTGGGCGACGAGGAGGTTGCCGCCTTTTCAACTGCTGGCGCGGTCATTGCTCGGCTGGGCACCGAAGTGCTCCGGACCTCGACCGCGGGAGTGGCCGCCGCTTCTGCGCTGCTCGCCCAGACCCCGCGCTGGGCCTGAGGCAGCCGGCCGCACGCTCCGGCCCGTACATCCGGACATGAGGAAACGGCGGGAAAGGGGAGCGTTTCGCGAAGAAACTCATCCCTTTCCCGCCGTTCCTCAGGCGGGCGGTGGCCGCCGATCAGTTCCCGATCGTGAAGGACCGCTGGGCCTGGTCGGGGGCGAAACCTGAGGCCCCGCCGGACGGATC
>JBDTDY010000202.1:0-6306 GCA_039922835.1 Ornithinibacter sp. | reverse complement strand
CAAGCCGCGGGGCAACCGGGCGCGCCGCGGCGGGAGCCCCATCTTCAACGGCAGCGAGCCCCCCGCAGTCTCCTGACCCGCGGCCCCCGGCCGTTCGGCATCCCCTCTTGACAGGTGACTAAATGGTCACCTATGGTCGAGGCGTGGAGGAGGACCTGGTGTTCAAGGCGCTGGCCGACCCGACGCGGCGGCTGCTCCTGGATGCCTTGTTCGAGCGGGACGGGCGCAGCCTGGGCGAGCTCGAGGCGGTCGTCGCGCAACACAGCGAGATGACCCGGTTCGGGGTCTCCAAGCACCTGCGACTGCTCGAGGCCGCCGGCCTGGTCCTCACCCGCAAGGAGGGCCGGGTCAAGCTGCACCACCTCAACCCGGTGCCGATCCGGTTGGTCCACGACCGGTGGATCGACAAGTACACCGAGCGTCGGGTCTCGGCGCTCACCGAGCTCAAACGACAGCTGGAGGACAACTCATGAGCACAACCCCCGACACCCCCTCGATGGCCGCCTCGGACGACGTCGCCCCCGAGGTGCAGATGTTCTCGATCTACATCGAGGCCCCGGCCCAGCGCATCTGGGACGCGATCACCTCCTCGGAGTTCACCACCCGCTACGGCTACGGCGGTGAGACCGAGGTCGACCTCACGCCGGGCGGCACCTTCCGCAGCCTCACGACGCCGCTGATGAAGGAGATGGGGATGGGTGAGACCGCTGCAGTGGGCACGATCATCGAGCTCGACCCGCCGCACCGCCTGGTGCAGACGTGGTCCCCCATCTGGCACGACGAGCCCGACACGACCCTCACCTGGGAGATCACGGAGTATGCGGGCGGGGCCACCTGCCTCACCCTCACGCACGAGATGGTGGGAGCGCCCAACACCGCCAAGGACGTGCGCGGCGGCGGGGATGCCGGAGCGGGCGGCGGCGGCTGGCCGTGGGTGCTCAGCAGCCTGAAGACGCTGCTCGAGTGCGACAAGGTGATGGCAGGCGCCGGAGCCTGAGCACCCCGGTCGCGGCCGTCTCACGACGGCCCCGTGCGCCGAGCCAGCCCCCCCGGCATCGGTGGTGCAGCGGTGGTCCACCGGCAATGGAGCCGGCCCAGGTGTGCTGTCACCAAAGGCCGCTGACCTGCGTCGATGCGATAGGAATGGCGGATGCGCGACGACGGGACACCGGTTTTCAGCGTTCTAGGAGACCTCCACGGCCAGTTGGTGGCGACCGCGATCCACACCGGCCACGAGGTGAGGGCCGACCTCGCGCCGCTCATCGTGCTCGACGAGGTCACCCGGCTGCGCGAGGAGGACCCGTTCACCGACCGCATCGGCAGGCACCTGCCGATCCGCGTCGTGGTGCACCGCTCCCGCTTCGAGGTCGACCTCAACCGCGACCGTGAGAGCAGCGTCTACCGCGAGCCCGACGACTGCTGGGGGTTGGACGTCTGGCGCGACCCACCGCTGGGTGAGGAGCACGTGCAGCAGAGCCGGCGCATCCATGACGCGTTCTACGAGGAGCTGGGACGACTGCTGGACGTCGTGGCGGCACGAGGCCCCTTCGTGCTCTACGACGTGCACTCCTACAACCACCGGCGCGAGGGCGCCGACGGCCCCGACGAACCGTGGCAGGACAACCCTGAGGTCAACGTCGGGACCGGGTCCCTGGACCGAGAGCACTTCGCGCCGGTCGTCGCGGCCTTCGTCACCGCCATGGGCTCCCGTGAGGTCCAGGGGCGAGCGCTCGACGTGCGTGAGAACGTCAAGTTCAAGGGAGCGCACCTCGCCCGCTGGGTGCACGAGCGATATCCGGGGGTCGGGTGCGCCCTGGCACTGGAGTTCAAGAAGACCTTCATGGACGAGTGGACCGGCGAGCTCGACGAAGGTCGCGTCGACTCGCTGGCCGAAGCACTCGCGGGCACGGTCGACCCGGTGCTGGCCGCCCTCGCCACGCTCACGCCCTCGGGGTCGGGTGAGGGTCCCGTCGACGCCGACCGCCACCGATGAGCACCCCGGATGCCGTGCCACCGCCCCCGGATGCCGGTGGGCTGAGCACGGGTGACCGGGTCGCGGACCAGTCGCTGGCCCAGCTGGCCGCCAGCGCGCGCTTCCTCCTCGACCTCACGCCCGTCAATGCAGACGAGGTGCGCGACGCCTTCCTCGCCGGCGACGTGCACGAGCCGGACTTCGCCTACCGGGAGCTCGAGGCCGACCCCGACGTCATGCGCTCGATGCTTGACGCGGTCGACCTGGAGGTGGTCGAGGACCCCACCCTCGGGCACCTGCTGCGCGCCAAGCACCGAGAGCTGGGCCTTCAGGTGGAGATGCTGCGGGCCAGGTGCACCGAGGAGTTCCTCCCCTTGAGCATCGAGCTCTACGGCGGCGTGGCCTCGCCACTGCGAAAGCAGGCGGCGGCCATCCTCGAGGCGGTGCAACCGCGTGCCATGACCGAGGACGTCGTCGATGCGCAGGAGTTCCTCGAGGCCGCGCGGGCCGAGATCGAGCACTACCGTTCGGTCGATCCCGACATCACCATGCACGCCGAGATCCGCGACGACATCGTGGGGGTCCTCGTCCAGGACGACACCCTGCTCATCGGACACGACGTGGAGGTGGCTCGGGCCCGGACCAACGCCCTCCTCCAGCACGAGGTCGGCACCCACCTGGTGACCCAGGTCAACGGATCGCGCCAACCGGTCAAGATCCTCGGGGCCGGCCTCGCCGGATACGACGAGACGCAGGAGGGCCTCGGTGTCCTCGCGGAGATCGCGTGCGGCGGGCTCACCCCGAACCGACTCCGACAGCTGGCCTCTCGGGTGCTCACGGTCCACGCGATGGTCGGCGGTGCGAGCTTCGTGCAGTGCTGGACCGCGCTCGTGGACGAGGACGTGCCTGCGGCGAGCGCGTTCACCACGACGATGCGGGTCTTCCGGGCCGGAGGGTTGACCAAGGACGCCATCTACCTGCGTGGCGTCGTCGACCTCCTCGGGCACCTCGCGCCCGAGGGCGTCGAGCCCGCCAGTGCCCTCGACGTGCTCCTCAGCGGCAAGTTCTCCCTCCAGGACCTGCCCCTCGTGGAAGACCTGCACCGCCGCGGGGTGCTGCACCCACCGGTGCTGCGACCTCGCTACCTGTCCGACCCGGAAGCCCCCGCTCGCTTGCGGGCGGCCACCCAGCACGACCTCTCCCACCTCGTCCAAGGAGCAGCATGAAGATCGGATTCGTCGTCAACGACGTCATGACCGAGAAGGCGGAGTACACGACCACGCGCCTGGCCATGAACGCCACACAGATGGGACACCAGGCCTGTCTGATCGGGATCGGCGACTTCGTCTACGAGCCCGACGGGAGCCTGAGCGCCAAGGTGAGGGCCGGCGCTGCGAAGAACTACCGCAGCCTGGAGCGGTTCATCTCCGACGTGCAGAAGCCCGAGATCGAGCAGCACGTCCCCCTCTCCGACTTCGATGTCGTGATGTTGCGCAGCGACCCCGCAGAAGATGCCCTCACCGCACCGTGGGCCAACAACGCGTGCGTCGCCTTCGGCCAGCTCATCGCGGACTCCGGAGTGCTCGTGGTCAACGACCCCACCAGTCTCGCGAGCGCGTTGTCCAAGGCCTACTTCCAGCACTTTCCCGAGGCGGTGCGCCCGCACACCCTCATCTCCCGAGACGTCGATCGGATCAGTGAGTTCATCGACGAGCTCGGCGGGCGCGCGGTCCTCAAACCGCTGCAGGGCTCAGGCGGCACCGGTGTGTTCCTCGTCAACAAGAAGGAGTCGCCCAACCTCAACCAGATCATCGAGGCGATCTCCCGTGACGGCTATGTCGTGACCCAGGAGTTCCTTCCCGACGCGAAGGACGGTGACGTCCGCATGTTCGTCATGAACGGGCGCCCCCTCGAGGTCGACGGAAACTATGCCGCGTTCCGCCGCCGCAGCCAGGGCTCGGACCTGCGCAGCAACATGTCGGCCGGCGGCAAGGCGGAGAGGGTCGCCGTGACCCCCGAGATGCTCGAGATGGTCGACTCGGTGCGACCCAAGCTCGTGGCCGATGGCATGTTCCTCGTCGGGCTCGACATCGTCGGCGACAAGCTCATGGAGGTCAACGTCTTCAGCCCCGGGGGCCTGGGAAGCTGTCAGCACCTCTACGAGACGAACTTCTCTCCGGCGATCATCGAGGACCTCGAGCGCAAGGCAGCGATGCGCGCCCACTACGGGGTGTCCCTGCAGAACGTGCGGCTCGCGGCGCTCTGAGCCAGCGGTGTGAGCGCGGATGCTCGCCGCGTGAGGTGAGAGCCCGTTTTGTCGGAATGCCGGGTGATCGGGCACACTGGAATGGCTCACGCGAGCGTCACGCGCAAGTGGCGGAATGGCAGACGCGCTGGCTTCAGGTGCCAGTGTCCGAAAGGGCGTGGGGGTTCAAATCCCCCCTTGCGCACACAGACGGTGTCCATGGACACCAGCAGGGCCCGGACCCAGGTGGTCCGGGCCCTGTCTCGTCCGCCGGAGCCGGCGGCCCGGCATCCGGCGCAGGTCGCCGTCCGGGGCTGCGAGGTTCGACAGCGGCTGGCCCTTGTCGTGCGCGCATCCATGTGTTCTCTTTGCCTCACGCAGTCTCGCGCTCGGCGAGATCGCCACGACGAGGTGGTGCACATGAGCACAGGGTCACAGGACGCAGGGTTCGACTATGTGGTGGTGGGGGCGGGGTCGGCTGGAGCCGTCATCGCCGCGAGGCTCACCGAGGACCCGGACGTGCGGGTGTGCCTGCTGGAGGCGGGAGTCGCGCCACCACCGGCGGAGCTGATGCCCGCGGCCGTGGCCAGCCTGCAGAACGACCCCGCGACGGACTGGATGTTCACCGGCGACGCCGGCGGCGTCGGGAAGGGGCTGGTCGGCGAGGGGATGATGGTGCCCCGGGGCAAGATGCTCGGCGGCACCTCTGGCATCAACTACATGGCCTACGTGCGCGGGCACCCCGGTGACTTCGACGCCTGGGCCGCGGGTGGTGCACAGGGGTGGTCCTACGACGAGGTGCTGCCCTACTTCCTCAAGGCCGAGGGGTTCGTGCACAGCACCGAGCTGCACCCCGACCTCGAGGCGCACGGTTCCGACGGCCCGGTCGGCGTCTCGGTCCGCGAACCGGTGCTCCCGGCATCCACGCAGTTCGTCGATGCCGCCTCGGCCGCAGGGCTGAAGCAGGGCGACTACAACGGTCGTGACCGCCGAGAGGCAGCGGGGGTCGCCTCGCTCTTCCAGACCACGACCAAGGACGGCAAGCGCAGCTCGACCTACCACGCCTACCTCGAGCCGGTCATGGACCGCGAGAACCTCACCGTCGTCACCGGGGCGCTCGTCGAGCGGATCCTCCTGGCGGGGGAGGGGGATGCCGTGCGCGCCACGGGTGTGGCCTACCGCACCGACGACGGCGGCCAGGAGCAGGTCGATGCGGGCACCGAGGTGGTGCTCTGCGCGGGTGCGATCGGCTCACCGCACATCCTGATGCTCTCGGGCGTGGGCGCCGCCGCTCATCTCGCCGAGGTCGGGGTGGAGTGCGTCGTGGACCTGCCCGACGTCGGCCAGCACCTCAAGGACCACCTGCACACCCCGCTGATGTTCGCCGCCGACGGCATCGGCGAGACGATGACCGAGATCGCGATCTCGCTCGGCCCGGACGCGCTGCGGGCGCCCGCAGGTCCCTTGCCGGCCGACCCCGCCGAGGATGCCGGACTGCCCCCCGAGCTGGCCGGGCTCAAGGCCGAGGCGGAGCGCCGCCTGATGGAGTGGTTCACCACGGGACGGGGCCTGGCCTCGTCCTCGCTCTACGACGCGGTGGCGTTCTACTCCACCGGCCTGGGCGACCCGCACACCCACGACGCGCAGATCGGGTTCCTCGCCTGCGGTTACACCCCGCCGATCTGGGAGGGCGTCTTCCACATCGACGCCGGTGCGTTCTTCGAGGACCCCGAGGCGTTCCTCGACCCCTCGCGCGGTCAGGTGGTGGTGCTGCCCAACCCGGTGCAGCCGCACTCCGAGGGCTCGGTCACCCTGGTCAGCTCCGACCCGGCCGTCGCGCCGCACATCGACCTCAACTACTTCTCCGACCCCCACGACGTGGTGGTGATGGTCGCCGTGATGCGCAAGGCCCTCGAGATCGCCGCGGCGTGGCCCGGCGGGGGTCTGGGGGATCCTGTCATCCCGCCGCACCTGGCGCAGGCGCACGGCCACGAGACGGGCACCGACCCGAGCGATGCGCTGCTGGAGGACATGGCGCGCCACTACGCCCTCACCGTCTACCACGAGACGTCGACCTGCCGGATGGGTG
>JBDTDY010000201.1:0-16087 GCA_039922835.1 Ornithinibacter sp. | reverse complement strand
TCGGCGAGGCTCCACGTCTCGACGGGCTTCTTCTTCGCGGCCATGATGCCCTTGAAGGAGGGGTAGCGCGGCTCGTTGATCTGGTCGGTGACCGAGACGAGCGCAGGAAGGGATGCCTGGATCGTCTCCGAGGCGGTGTCACCGTCGCGGCGGATCGTCACGGACCCGTCGGTGAGGGTGAGCTCGGAGGCGTAGGTGACCTGCGGCAGGCCGAGCCGCTCCGCGAGCATCGCGGGCACCACGCCCATGACCCCGTCCGTCGACGCCATCCCCGTGAGCACGAGCTCGGGGGCCCCGTCGGTCGCCTTCTTCACGGCCTCGGCGAGGATCAGCGAGGTCGCCGCGGCATCCGAGCCGTGGATCGCGTCGTCCAGGACGTGGACACCGCCGTGCGCACCCATCTGAAGCGCCTTCTTGATGGCGTCGGCGGCAGCAGCGGGGCCGACGGTCAGCACGATGACCTCGCCCTCACCCGCGGCCTCGACGATCTTCAGCGCTTCCTCGACGGCATACTCGTCCAGCTCGGAGAGCAGCCCGTCGACTCCTGCACGGTCGACCGTGCTGTCGGACTCCTGGAACGTGCGCTCGGACTGGGCATCCGGGACGTGCTTGACGCAGACCACGATCTTCATGCGTGCCTCGTCCTCTTCCTTGGTGTGTGGGTCGGTGCGCCCTTCTCGGGCCGCCATCCATCATGTCAAGTGCTCGCCATCGGGTCACCATCGTCGAAGCGTGATGCCCACCACCCCGCGCCGGGGAATGGCAGGATCACCGCGTGGGACACGACGAGGACGAGACCGGGCCGGGCTCCGTGCGGCGAACCGTGGGACCGGTGGGTGACCCCGACACGGTGGGCTGGTGGGAGCGCCTGTGGTCGCCCTTCTGGGTGTTGCCCTCCCTGATCTGTGCCGGCTCCCTGCTGCTCGGACTGCTGTTGCCGCGCATCGATGCACACCTCAGCGGCAACCTGCCCTACCTCTTCAGTGGCAACGCCGACTCCGCCCGCAGCCTGCTCGGCACCATTGCGAGCGCGATGATCTCGGTCACCGGCCTGGTCTTCTCGATCACCATGGTGGTCATGCAGCTGGCGAGCAGCCAGTTCACCCCGCGGCTGCTGGGCCAGTTCCTGGCCAGCCGGATCACCCAGGTGACCCTGGGTGTCTTCACCTCCTCCTTCGTCTTCTCGCTCGTCGTGCTGCGCGGTGTGCGAGGCGGGGACTCCCCGTTCGTCCCGTCCCTGTCGGTGACCGTCGCCTTCGTCCTGGTGCTCGCCAGCGTGGCGCTGTTCTTCGCGTTCATCCATGACATCACCCAGTCCATCCAGGTCGGTCAGGTCATCGACCGCATCGCAGCGCGCACGGTGCAGTCCCTGGAGCGCGGCAAGGACTCGGAGTGGGACGACACCTCCGCGATCCCTCCCACGTGGTCGCAGGCGCCGGGACCCTCAGTGGTCGTGACCAGCGGCGAGGGCCATGGCACCGTGCAGCGGATCCACTACTCCCACCTGGTCGAGCGGGCAAGTGAGTCCGGGGTCGTGGTGGAGCTCCGGACCAGGCTGGGCGAGGTGCGGCACCGCGGCCAGGCGCTCGCCGTGGTGCACGGCGCCCACGCGGACGACGACGTGGTCGAGCAGGTGCGCTCCGCCTTCGGACTGGGCCGGGACCGCACGATGCACCAGGACCCGGAGTTCGGGGTGCGCCAGCTCGTCGACATCGCCGAGCGGGCCCTCTCCCCCGGCATCAACGACCCCACCACGGCCGTGCAGGTGCTCGACGAGCTGCACCGCATCCTGCGGCGCGCCGGGGTCCGAGCCGACCGGTCGGCCTACCTCGTCGACGGCGGTGGGGTGGTGCGAGTCGTGGACCGGCCGACGACCTTCAGCCGACTCCTGGACCTCGCCCTGGACGAGATCGCCCACTACGGCGCGGACACTCTCCAGGTGCCCGTCCACATCGACATGGTGCTCGAGGACCTGGAGTCGATGGCGCGACAGGAGCACGCGGCCACCGTGTCGGCCAAACGCGTCGACCTCAGGGCGCAACGCGAGTCGCGTCGTCGAGGGTAGAGAACACGCCGCGCGTCCATCCGACCTCGCGGCGTGTTCTCTCCTCTCGACGGCCCGACGGGGCGCTCAGGCGCCCTCGAAGGTCGCCTTTCCGGGCCCGCTCTCGATGAAGCTGCGCATGCCCGTGGCGCGGTCCTTGGTGGCGAAGAGCGCCGAGAAGAGCATCCGCTCGATCTCCAGGCCAGTCGCGAGGTCCACCTCCAGGCCCCGGTCGATCGCCTCCTTGGCCGCCCGCAGGGCGTAGGCCGGCCCGCCGACGTAACGGGCGACACGAGCCCGCGCCGCGGCATACACCTCAGCAGCCGGAACCACCTCGTCGGCCAGGCCGATCGCGAGCGCCTCCTCGGCCTTGACGAAGCGCCCCGAGAAGACGAGGTCCTTGGCCTTGGCCGGCCCCACGAGCCGAGCGAGGCGCTGCGTGCCGCCGGCTCCGGGGATGATGCCGAGCAGGATCTCGGGCTGGCCCAGGCGTGCGTCGTCGGCGACGACGCGGAAGTCGCAGGCGAGCGCCACCTCGCACCCGCCACCGAGGGCGTAGCCGGTGATCGCGGCGACGGTCGGTTTCGGTAGCCCGGCGAGTGCCCGGGTGAAGTCCTGGAGCAGGGCGGAGTGGTCGACCATGTCCGTGTAGGACATCGTCTCCATCTCCTTGATGTCGGCGCCGGCGGCGAAGACCTTCTCGCCCCCGTAGACGATCACGGCGGCCACGTCCTTGCGCTCGGCCGCCTCACGGCACGCGGCGATGAGCCCGTGCTGGATCTCGGCGTTGAGGGCGTTCATCGGCGGGCGGTCCAGGCGGATCGTGCCGATCCCGTCCTGAACCTCCAGGCGCACGAGGTCGGTCACTGCGGCTCCCCCGCACCATCAGCATCGGCGGTCTCGGTCGGGTCGATGCCCAGGAGCCTCTGGTGCCACAGGTGCACCCCGGAGAGAATGACCTGGATCGAGACCTGCACCAGTTGCGACACGTCCGCGCCCGCGGTCACCACGTGCTCGCCGGTGACCACGAGCGTCGTGCCGGCCAGGCCCGTCTTGAGGTGGTTCATGTGGAGGTTGAGCTCGTTGCACGTCTCGTACAGCTTCTGGGTGTCGGCGGTGAGCTCCTCCGCGATCTGCCACTGGCCGAAGACCCGCATGATCTCGACGTCGCCCTCGGTGCAGCGCACGAACAGCTGCTGGTCGTTGACGGTGAAGGCGACGTCACCGTCGTTGTCGAGGTTGGGCGCGAGCCCGAGGTCGACGAGCACGTCGAGCACGCGGCCACGCAGCGGGTGCTCGTGAGCAGGCGGAGGAAAGTTGGGCAGCGACGTGGGATCGGTCATGGCCCCACCGTATCCACTCATTAGGCTCCACTCCATGTCGCCCTGGCTCCACCCCGCCTCCACCGCGCCGAGCCCCCCCACCCGGGACCTCCCACCCCGCCCCGGCGTCACGCTGCGCGACGGTGGCGCCGACGTGGCGGTCTATGCCGGTCACGCGGATGCCGTGGACCTCTGCCTCTTCGAGCCCGGTGACACCGCCGGGGACACCGAGCGCGCGGTCCCGCTGCGGGAACGGGCGCACGGCTGGTGGTTCGGCTTCGTCCCGGACATCGGTCCCGGCCAGCGCTACGGATTCCGGGTCGATGGTGCGTGGGACCCCGAGCAGGGTCTGCGCCACAACCGCGCCAAGCTCCTCCTGGACCCCTACGCCAAGGCCTTCGAGGGTGAGGTGGCCTGGGGCCCTGAGGTCTACGGCCACGCGGTCGACGACTCCTGGCGCGGTGACGGCGAGGTGCGTTCCGAGCTGGACAGCCGAGGCCACGTCCCGCGCTCGGTCGTGGTCGAGGACAGGTTCGACTGGGGCGCCGACGCTCCGCCGGGGCACTCGCGCAGTGACACCTTCATCTACGAGGCCCACGTCCGAAACCAGACCATGCTCCACCCGGACGTGCCGGAGGACCTGCGGGGGACGTATGCCGGCCTGGCCCATCCGGCGTCGATCGCCCACCTGAGGTCGCTCGGGGTGACTGCCGTCGAGCTGCTCCCGATCCACGCCTTCACCAGCGAGCCACACCTCGCGCGCCTGGGCATGACCAACCACTGGGGCTACAACACCCTCGGGTTCCTGGCACCGCACCCCGCCTACGCCGCGGCGAACGACCCACAGGGGGTCGTCGACGAGGTGAAGGGCATGGTCAAGCTCCTCCACGGCGCAGGGCTCGAGGTGATCCTCGACGTGGTCTACAACCACACCGCCGAACAGGACCGCACCGGGGCGACGCTCTCCTGGCGCGGTCTGGACCAACGCGCCTACTACCGCCTCGACGAGCGCGGTCGGGACATCGACGTCACCGGCTGCGGCAACACCCTCGACCTGCGCCACCCCGTGGTCTGCCGGATGGTCCTGGACTCGTTGCGCTACTGGGTGCAGGAGTTTCACGTCGACGGCTTCCGTTTCGACCTCGCGGTCGCCCTCGGCCGCGGTCGCGGTGACGCCTTCGACCCCGACCACCCGTTCCTCGTCGCGCTGCGCACCGACCCCGTGCTGTCCCAGGTGACCCTCATCGCGGAGCCGTGGGACGTGGGGATGCACGGCTGGCGCACCGGGCAGTTCCCACCTCCGTTCCTGGAGTGGAACGACCGCTATCGCGACGCCGTGCGACGGTTCTGGATCGGAGATCGTCGGGACATGACACACGGGGGGTCCGGCCACGGGTTGCAGGACCTCGCGACCAGGCTCGCGGGCTCGCGCGACCTCTTCGGGCTGCGCGACCGCGGCCCCACGGCGTCGGTGAACTTCCTGGCGGCACACGACGGCTTCACGGTTGCCGACCTCACGGCATACGACCACAAGCACAACGAGGCCAACGGTGAGGCCAACGGGGACGGCAGCAACGGCAACAGCTCGTGGAACCACGGAGTCGAGGGCCCGACCGGGGACCCTCACGTGCTGGCCGCGCGCTACCAGAGCATCCGCAACCTCATCGGTACCCTCCTGCTCTCCACGGGCGTCCCGATGCTCACCGCGGGCGATGAGTTGGGGCGCACGCAGCAGGGCAACAACAATCCCTACTGCCAGGACGGCCCGATCTCCTGGATCGACTGGCACCTCGAGCCGTGGCAGGAGGACCTCCTCGCGACGACGCGCCACCTCGTCTCCGTGCGTCGCGCACTGCCGGCCCTGCGCCAGCGCATCTGGGCCATCGGTCGCCGCGTGCACGACGACGGCACCCTCGACATGGACTGGTTCGCCGCCGACGGCAACCCGGTCGGCGAACGGTGGTCCGACACGTCCTCGCGCGTGGTGCAGATGTATGTCGCCGGGGGGTGGGTCGGGCAGGAATCCGCCCTCGTGGTCGTCAACGGGTCCCTCGAGGACGTGGAGGTCACGCTGCCTGCGGTCACCGACATCACGGCATACCGCCTCTTGTGGGACAGCACGTGGGACCGGCCGCAGGGACCCACCGATCCGGTCTCCCCGGGACCTGTGGTGGCCCGGGGATCCAGCCTTCGGGTCTACGGCGGGAGCGCCTCCGGAACCGGGTGAGCCACGCGACCTCGGCTTCTGCCCGGGGCCGAAGCCCTTGCAGGGACGAGCCGCCCTTCTGGAACCAGGTGGCAGCCGGTCAGGCTGACGGAGCCACAGCCTTCTCCACCCAGCCGGCACGGTGCACGCGGTAGGTCAGCACCACGGTGAGGACACCGATCACGATGAACGCGAGGAACCCCACCGGGTAGAGCAGGCCCACGGGAGTGCTGTAGAACACGATGCCCACTGCCATCACTGCGCCGGCGACCAGCGCTGCGATCCGCAGAGCCGGCGCCCAGCGCACGGTGTCGCGCTCGTCGTCGGGGGCCACGCGCAGCATCCCGCTGCACAACTGGTGGACCAGCACCGCCATCACCGCGGCTTCCAGCAGGAGGGCGACGAAGACGAGAGCGTCCCGGTCCGCGAGGAGTGGGGTCGTCGTGACGACGGCGACGGGCACACCGACGACGGCAGCGGCCCTGGCGCGCACGAACTCCGGTGCGACCGCGGCTCCTCCGGCGAGACCGACCACCACCCAGGCGTAGCCGACGATGTCGGGGAGCACGTCCCATCCGGCGAGCGGCAGGTCCAGGACCACGACGAGCAATCCCCACGCGGTCCACACGAATCGGGTCATGATGGTCACCCTAGATCCAACAGATGGGACCGCCGTATGCCGCGCCACGAGTTCGGACGCACCGCCCAGTCCGCGATCTACCGAGCCGGCTCGTTCGGGCACCGCCCGAAGGTCCCGACCGACTCGGTCGCGCTGGAGGAGGCGGCACGCAAGGCGATGTCGACGCGCGGGTTCGCGTACGTCGCGGGCTCAGCCGGCGGGGAGTCGACGGCTCGGGCCAACCGCACGGCATTCGACCGCTGGCGGGTCATCCCACGTCTGCTCGTCGACACCAGTGAGCGCGACACCGGGGTCGAGCTGTTCGGTCGGCGGCACGACAGCCCCCTGCTGGTGGCTCCGGTCGGGGTGCTCTCGATGGCCCACCCCGAGGCCGACCTCGCGGTCGCGCGGGGCGCCAAGCACCAGGGCATCACCCCGATTCTCAGCACCCAGGCGTCAGTGCCCATGGAGGAGGTCGCGGCCGAGCTGGGTGGGGCGGGGCACTGGTACCAGTTGTACTGGAGCAGCAACGACGACCTCGTCGAGAGCCTCGTGCGCCGTGCCCAGGCGTGCGGGAGCGAGGCACTCGTCATCACGCTCGACACCGGTTACCTGGGGTGGCGCCCCCGCGACCTCGACCTCGGGCACCTGCCGTTCGCGAGCGGGGCCGGCATCGCGCAGTACACCTCGGACCCGGTGTTCCGCCGGCTCGTGGCGGAGCGCGTCGCCGCCCGGGCGGAGGCGGAGCCCGAGCCCCAGCCGCGGCCCACGCCCGGGGCCGTGCGCACGCTTGTGTCGATGAGCCGCAACCACCCGGGGACGACGCGACACAACCTGTCGGCGCCGGAGCCCCGGGTGGCCGTGGAGACGTTCCTCGACGTCTTCTCGCGGCCCTCCCTCACCTGGGAGGACGTGCGCCGCGCCCGCGGGCTGACGACCCTGCCGATCGTGCTCAAGGGGATCCTCCACCCCGACGACGCGACCCGCGCCGTGGAGGAGGGCGTCGACGGCCTCTACGTCTCCAACCACGGAGGCCGACAGGTCGACCGCTCGGTCGCCGCGCTCGACGCACTGCCGGCGGTGACCGCTGCAGTGCGCTCAGCCGGGTCCGGCATCCCCATCATCTTCGACAGCGGCGTCCGCACCGGGGCGGACGCGTTCATCGCGCTGGCGCTGGGCGCGGATGCCGTCGCCATCGGCCGGCCACACGTCTACGGACTCGCTCTCGCCGGTGCCGACGGGGTGGCCCAGGTGCTCCGCGACATCCGAGCCGAGCTCGACCTCACGATGGCCCTCACGGGGTGCACCTCGATCGCGGACGTCACGAGCGAGCGCCTCGTGGAGGTCGTGCCGGGCTGAGGGTCCCCGTCCTGGCCGGCGGGGTGATGCCGGGAAGGATGCCGGGACTGCTCAGCAGAGGATCGTTGCGCAGCCCCACGTTGGAACCTGTGGTTCCGCCACCACCCTCTGCTGAGCGATACCCCTGCCCCGACTCAGCAGACGGTGGTTCCAGAACCACACGGTGCACCCTGTGGTTCGACCACGAACCTCTGCTAGCAGAGGTTCGCGGTGGGGCTGGGTTCGTGGTCGGGCTGGGTCCGCGGTCGGGCTGGGTTCGAGGTCGGTTCGGGTCCGGCCTGGGTGCAGGTGCGCGGTCAGGCGTTGGCGACGAGACCGAGCTCGGCCGTGGTGGCGAGACCGGCGTGCTTGGGCAGGATCCGCACGGTGTAGCCGAACGCACCGGAGGAACGCAGCACCAGGTCACCGGCGAACTGGTGGCGACCGTGCTCGTAGGTGGCGGTGTGCTCGAGCGAGACGCTCGAGACCTCGTGCAGCTCGTCATCGTGGTGGCTCGTGCGGCCGTGCACGACCTGGACGTCGACGTCGTCGGGCTCGAGTCCGCCGAGCGAGACGTAGGTGGTGACGTGCAGGGTCTCGCCGAGCTGTGGGCTGTCGCCCACACCGGAGGACTCCACGTGGGCGACCTGCACCTGGTTCCAGTCGGCGCGGACCTTCGCCTTGTAGGCCGCGAGGTCCTTGGCCCCCGCGTAGCCGTCCTCGGCTGCCGCCCACCCGGCTCGCGCCGCGGGGACGTAGAGCTTCTGGGTGTAGTCGCGCACCATCCTGCTGGCCCGCACCTTCGGGCCCAGCGTCGTGACCGTGTGCAGGATCATCGACAGCCAGTTCTGCGGCAGACCGGACTCGTCGTGGTCGTAGAACCGGGGTGCGACCTGGTTCTCGAGAAGGTCGTAGAGGGCCTTGCCCTCGATGTCGTCGCGACGCTCCGGGTCCTCCACGCCGTCTGCGGTCGGGATGGCCCAGCCGTTCTTGCCGTCGAACCACTCGTCCCACCAGCCGTCGAGGATGGAGAGGTTGAGGGCGCCGTTGAGCGCCGCCTTCATCCCCGACGTGCCACAGGCCTCGAAGGGCCGCAGCGGGTTGTTGAGCCACACGTCGCACCCCGGGTAGAGGTGCAGCGCCATCGCGATGTCGTAGTTCGGCAGGAAGACGATGCGGTGCCGGACCTCGGGGTCGTCGGCGAAGCGGACCATCTGCTGGATGAGCTGCTTGCCGGTCTCGTCGGCGGGGTGGGACTTGCCGGCGATGACGAGCTGGATCGGGCGCTCGGGGTGCAGGAGCAGCGCCTTGAGACGCTTGGGGTCGCGCAGCATGAGGGTGAGCCGCTTGTAGGTCGGCACCCGGCGGGCGAAGCCGATGGTGAGCACGTCGGGGTCGAGGATCTCCTCGACCCAGCCGAGCTCGGCCGGGGACGCGCCTCGCTCCAGCCAGGACTCCTTGGTCCGCCGACGCGCCTCGGTGACGAGCTGCTGGCGCAGCTCACGCTTGGTGGCCCACACGGCGTCGCGCGGCACGGTGGCCATCGCCTCCCAGGAGTCCTGGGTGTCCAGCTCGTGCACGTCCGCGTGGGTGCGCGCGAGCTCGAAGACCTTGCGGTCGACCCAGGTCGGGCCGTGGACGCCGTTGGTGATCGAGGTGATGGGCACCTCGGCGTCGTCGAAGCCCGGCCACAGGCCGTCGAACATCTCGCGGCTCACGACGCCGTGCAGTCGGGAGACACCGTTGGCGCGCTGGGCGAGTCGCAGCCCCATGACGGCCATGTTGAACATGCCGGCGGCGCCACCTTCGTAGGTCTCGGCACCGAGCGCGAGGAGCCGCTCGATCGGGACACCCTCCATGGCCAGCGCGCCACCGAAGTAGAGCTCGATGAGCGAGGCGTCGAAGCGGTCGATGCCGGCGGGCACCGGGGTGTGGGTCGTGAAGACGGTCGCGGAGCGCACCGCCTCGAGGGCCTCCTGGAAGGTCATGGCCTCGGCACGCACCAGCTCGCTGATCCGCTCGATGCCCAGGAAGCCCGCGTGGCCCTCGTTGGCGTGGTAGACGTCCGGGGTCGGCGCGCCGGTGAGGCGCGACCAGAGGCGCAGCGCCCGGACCCCGCCCATGCCGAGCAGCATCTCCTGCTGCAGGCGCAGCTCCCCGCCGCCACCGTAGAGGCGTTCGGTCACGCTGCGACCAGCGTCGTCGTTGCCGGGCACGTCGGAGTCGAGCAGGAGCAGGGGCACCCGGCCGACCTGGGCGCGCCAGACGTGGGCCTTGAGCTCACGGCCGCCGGGCAGCGACAGGCTGACAAGCGCCGGTGTGCCGTCCTCCTCGCGCAGCAGCGAGAGGGGCAGTCCGTCGGGGTCCAGCACGGGATAGGTCTCCTGCTGCCAGCCCTCGCGGTCCAGGCTCTGGCGGAAGTAGCCCGTCGTGTAGAAGAGCCCCACCCCGACGATCGGCACCCCGATGTCGGAGGCGGCCTTGAGGTGGTCACCGGCGAGGATCCCCAAGCCACCGGAATACTGCGGCAGCGCGGCGGCGATGCCGAACTCGGCGCTGAAGTAGGCGATGGCCGAGGGCACCTCCCCGTCGGTCTGCTCGCGGCCCCACTGCTGGTACCAGCGGTCCTCACCGACATAGCGGTCCAGGGCCTCCTTCGCGTCCCGAACCGACTCGACGAACTGCTCGTCCGCGGCCAGGCGGTCGAGCTCGTCGGGCGAGATCGCCGAGAGCATCGCGATGGGGTCGCGACCCACCGCCTCCCAGCGCGCGGGGTCGATGGACTCGAAGAGGTCGCACAGTGGCGGGTGCCAGCTCCACCTCAGGTTCATCGAGAGGTCGCCGAGCGCGGCGATCGGAGCGGGCAGGACGGGGCGGACGCTGAAGCGACGGATGGCCTTCACGTGGCGAATCCTAGGGGGTGGTGTAAGCGTTTCCATCACGATCTTTCAGAAACCCCTCAAGATCTTGCCGACCGAGATCGCCGCCGCCCCGGACTTCACCCTGCCCCCCGTCCTCCCGGTAGGTTTGCGAGGGTGACTGCAGCCCCGCGAACCCATGCCCCGCAGCAGCCCATCAGGCGGATCCCCGTCGTGGATGTGCAGCCCACCGTCGACTGTGGCGCCAGGCCGACGAAGTCGGTGGTCGGCGAGGAGTTCACGGTCACCGCGACCGTCTTCCGGGAGGGACACGACGCCGTCAACGCCTCGGTGGTGCTCACCGACCCCGAGGGCGGCGAGCACCTGGTGCCGATGACCTGCACCAACCCCGGCCTGGACATCTGGGAGGCGAGCGTCAGCGCCGATCGCACCGGGTGGTGGTCCTTCCGGGTCGAGGGGTGGTCCGACCCCTACGGCACGTGGGAGCACGACGCCGTGATCAAGGTGCAGGCCGACGTCGACACCGAGCTGATGCTCCAGGAGGGCGCCCTGGTGATGGAGCGCGCCCTCTCCGAGGTCACCCGCACCACGGCCCAGCGCGCCGTCCTGCAGGATGCCGTGGCGGGCCTTCGCGACGAGGGCCGCCCGGCCGCGGTGCGGCTGAAGGCGGGCACCGACGGATCGGTGGAGGCGGAGCTCGCGGCGAGGCCGCTCCGGGAATACGTGAGCCCGTCACCGGAGGTCTCCCTGCTCGTCGAGCGCGAGCGCGCCCTGGTCGGGGCCTGGTACGAGCTGTTCCCCCGCAGCGAGGGCGCGACCTACGACGAGGAGGAGCACCGCTGGACCACCGGCACCCTGCGCACCGCTGCGCGCCGGCTGCCCGCCGTGGCGAAGATGGGTTTCGACGTCGTCTACCTCACCCCGATCCACCCGATCGGCCAGGCAGCGAAGAAGGGCCCGAACAACACCCTGGACGCTCGCCCGGAGGACCCCGGCAGCCCCTACGCGATCGGCTCGCTCGACGGCGGGCACGACGCGATCCACCCCGACCTCGGCACGTTCGAGGACTTCGACGCCTTCGTCGAGGAAGCCAGGGGCCTGGGGCTGGAGGTCGCGATGGACCTCGCCCTCCAGTGCTCCCCCGACCACCCCTGGGTCGAGGCGCACCCCGAGTGGTTCACCACTCGGGCAGACGGCACGATCGCCTATGCGGAGAACCCTCCCAAGAAGTACCAGGACATCTACCCGGTCAACTTCGACAACGACCCGGCGGGCATCTATGCCGAAGTGCGTCGCGTCGTGCAGGTCTGGATCGACCACGGGGTCGAGATCTTCCGGGTCGACAACCCGCACACCAAGCCGGTGGAGTTCTGGCAGTGGCTGATCGCCGACGTCGCGAAGGACCACCCCGACGTCATCTGGCTGGCGGAGGCCTTCACCAAGCCGGCGATGATGCACGCGCTGGGAAAGGTGGGCTTCCAGCAGAGCTACACCTACTTCACCTGGCGCACCACCTCGGCCGACCTGCGCGACTACGTCACCGAGCTCGCCGGCGAGTCAGCTGCCTACATGCGCCCCTCGTTCTGGCCCACGACCCACGACATCCTCACCCCCTACATGCAGTTCGGCGGCCCCGGAGCCTGGAAGGTCCGTGCCGTGCTGGCCGCCACGATGGTGCCGACCTACGGCATCTATGCCGGCTACGAGCTGATGGAGCACGTGGCCCGGCCGGGCGCCGAGGAGCAGATCGACAACGAGAAGTACGAGTTCAAGAACCGTCACTGGGAGGACTACGAGGAGGGCGGCGCCAAGGCCGGTCAGTCCCTCTCGGGGTTCCTCACCCGCCTGAACCAGATCCGCCGGGAGCACCCTGCGCTGCTCCGGCTGCGTGACATCACCTTCCACCACGTCGACGACGAGAACTTCATCGCGTACTCCAAGCGGCGCCGGCTCCCCGACGGCAGTCACGACGTCGTCCTCGTCGTCGCCAACCTGGACCCCCACTCCACCAGGGCCACCACGCTGCGCCTCGACATGGGTGCGCTCGGCATGGACCCGGGCCAGAGCTTGGACGCCCACGACCTGCTCACCGACCAGCACTGGGTCTGGCAGCGCGACGTCTACGTGCGGTTGGGCCCGGAGGTCGAGCCCGTGCACATCGTCTCCCTCGGGAGCCTGGCATGAGCGCGATCCCCGGGATGGGCCACTCCACCCCCGGGCTCGGCGCCAACCAGCCGGGTTTGCGACACGACCCCGAGTGGTTCCGCACGGCCGTGTTCTACGAGGTCCTGGTGCGCGCGTTCGGCGACAGCAAGGGCTCCGGGGAGGGTGACTTCGCCGGGGTCATCAACCGGCTCGACTACCTCCAGTGGCTCGGCGTGGACTGCCTGTGGATCCCGCCGTTCTACGCGAGCCCGCTGCGCGACGGCGGCTACGACATCTCGGACTACACCCAGGTCCTCCCCGACTTCGGCACCCTGCCCGACTTCCGCGAGCTCATCACGCAGGCGCACGCACGCGGCATCCGGATCATCACCGACTTCGTCATGAACCACACCAGCGACCAGCACCCGTGGTTCCAGGCGTCTCGCAGCGATCCCGAGGGGCCCTACGGCGACTTCTACGTGTGGTCCGACACCGATGACCGCTACACCGACGCCCGCATCATCTTCGTCGACACCGAGACCTCGAACTGGACCTTCGACCCGATCCGCCGGCAGTTCTTCTGGCACCGGTTCTTCTCCCACCAGCCCGACCTGAACTTCGAGAACCCAGCCGTGCACGAGGCGATGTTCGACGTCGTGCGCTTCTGGATGGACATGGGCATCGACGGATTCCGGCTGGATGCCGTGCCCTACCTCTACGAGGAGGAGGGCCACAACGGGGAGAACCACCCGAGGACCCACGAGTTCCTGGCGACCCTGCGCGCCATGGTCGAGGAGGAGTACCCGGGCCGGATCCTGCTGGCGGAGGCCAACCAGCCCCCCAAGGACGTGGTCGACTACTTCGGCACGCCCGAGGCCCCCGAGTGCCAGATGTGCTTCCACTTCCCGGTGATGCCGATGCTCTACTACGCACTGCGCGAGGAGAAGGCGGCACCGATCATCGACGTGCTCGCCGACACCCCGGCAATCCCGCAGAACGCGCAATGGGGCACGTTCCTGCGCAACCACGACGAGCTGACCCTGGAGATGGTCACGCCGGAGCAGCGCGCCGCGATGTATGGCTGGTATGCCCCCGACCCGCGGATGCGGGCCAACGTGGGCATCCGGCGCCGGCTCGCCCCCCTGCTGGACAACTCCCGGCCCGAGATCGAGCTGATCCACGCCCTGGTGCTCTCGCTCATCGGCTCACCGTGCCTCTACTACGGCGACGAGATCGGGATGGGCGACAACATCTGGCTCGATGACCGTGATGCGGTTCGCACGCCGATGCAGTGGACCCCGGACCGCAACGCGGGCTTCTCCACCGCCGACCCGGGGAAGCTCTACCTCCCGGTGGTCCAGTCCCTGGTCAACCACTACAGCCACGTCAACGTCGAAGCGCAGATGGCCTCGGGCTCCTCACTGCTGCACTGGGTGCGGGGCATGCTCTCGGTGCGCCGCGAGCACCCCGTCTTCGGCCTGGGCGACTTCGAGATCTGCACCTCATCGCACGAGCGGGTGCTGGCCTACGTGCGGGTCGACCGGCGTGATCGCGAGGTCGAGGACCGGTCCGCCCGGGTCGTGCTCTGCGTCAACAACCTGTCGTCGCGCCCGCAGGCCACGACCATCACCGTGCCGGAGGAGTTCCGCAACCATCAGACGCGAGACCTGTTCGGCGGCACCGGCTTTCCTGACATCGGCGATGACGGCAGGGTGACCGTGACGCTTGGCTCGCGCGACTTCTTCTGGCTGGCCCTGGACCCGCCGCGGGGTGAGGTCCGTGGCTGAGATCATCGGCACCGCCTCGATCTCCCCCTCGAAGGTCGACCTGGTCTCGAGCTGGATGGGGCACCAGCGCTGGTATGCCGCGAAGGGTCGCGAGCCACTGCTCCGGCTCCTGTCGGCCTGGCGACTGGACGACCCCGAGGGTGAGGTCGGGATCGAGACGCTCGTCCTCGCCGACGACTCCGGGCCCGAGCCGGTGGTCTACCAGGTGCCGCTCACCTACCGCGGCGAGCCCCTGGGTAGTGCGGACCACGCCCTGATCGGCACGATGGAGCACACCTCCCTCGGCCGCCGCTGGGTCTACGACGCACCGCACGACCCGGTCTATGCCGCCCAGCTGCTCGAGTTGCTCCAGGGACGGGTCAGCGCCCAGTCGTCAACGACGTCGGATGCCGTGGACGACACCGTTCGCGGTGCGCCGCAGGGCAGCTGGACCGAGCCGGTGCGGGTGCGCGCCTCGCGCGTCCTCTCCGGCGAGCAGTCCAACACCTCGGTGATCCTCGATGCCGACCTCGAGGACGGCAGCCACCTGCCGCTGATCGTCAAGGTCTTCCGGATGCTCTCCCCCGGTGAGAACCCCGACGTCGTGCTCCAGGGTGCCCTGGTCGACGCGGGGTCGCGCCGGGTGCCGGCCGTGGTCGGCGCGATCACCGCACGCTGGCCGCACCCCCACGACGGGGCCGACGCGCCGGCCTCGGGCCACCTCGCCTTCGCCCAGGAGTTCCTGCCGGGTGTGGAGGACGCGTGGCGGGTGGCCCTGCGGGCCCTCGAGACCGACACCGACTTCTCGGGACCGGCCCACGCGCTCGGGGCGGCGACGGCCGAGGTCCACGCCATGCTCGCCTCGTCTCTCGGCAGCGAGCCGACCGGGAGCGAGCAGAGCATGGAGGTGCTCGCCCAGATGCGCGACCGGTTCGAGGCTGCGGTTCTGGAGGCGCCCGAGCTCGAGGACCTCCGCGCCGGGGTCGAGGAGGTCCTGACCGACGCCTCGCACGCGGACTGGCCCGCGGCCCAGCGCATCCACGGCGACTACCACCTCGGTCAGGTGCTGCACTCGGCGGCGCGTGGCTGGGTCCTGCTGGACTTCGAGGGTGAGCCGTTGCGCCCCCTCGCCGAGCGCTCCCGTCCCGACCAGCGGATGCGGGACGTCGCGGGCATGCTGCGCAGCTTCGACTACGCCGGAGGCACCCGGGAACAGGTGCACGGCGTCTCGGCCCGCGACTGGGTCACTTCCGCGCAGCAGTCCTTCCTCGACGGCTACGCCGCGGGATCCGGCGAGGACCCTCGCTCCCGCCCTGCCCTGCTCACGGCATTCGAGCTCGACAAGGCGATGTACGAGGTGGTCTACGAGGCGCGCAACCGCCCCGCCTGGCTCGGCATCCCGCTCGGTGCCGCCCACCGCCTCACCGCACACCTGCATCCAGCACCGACCACCCAAGGAGAGCCCTCGTGACCCCCACTCCCAGCCCCGAGGTCGGCGGCGCCATCACCGCGCTGGTCCAAGGTCGCCACCAGCAGCCCCACGACCTCCTCGGACAACACCTCGAGCCGAGCGGCCTGCGGATCCGGGTCCTGAAGCCGCTGGCGATGTCCGTTGGGGTGCGCTTCGAGGACGGCGAGGAGCTCGAGCTCGAGCACGAGGCCGACGGCGTCTGGACGGCAGTGCGCGCCGATGCCACGACGACGATGGACTACCGCCTCGCCGTCACCTGGGCCGACGGTGTCGAGCACCTCCAGGACGACCCCTACC
>JBDTDY010000200.1:0-3071 GCA_039922835.1 Ornithinibacter sp. | reverse complement strand
GTCGTCGTGCCCGTCGTGCTCGCCTGGCTGATGGAGCCGCTCGCCACCGGCTCGCCGTGGGGCGCGGTCGGCACCGGCACCGCGCTCTGGCTGCTCACCGGCGGCGCCCAACTCACCAACGGCCCTGCGACGATCTCGCTCGTTCCCCTCCTGGGCCTGCTGCTCCTCGTCGTGATCGCGCGACTCGGCGCCCGCACGGCGATGGCCGGCGTTCCCACCGATGGTGAGCACTGGCGCGGTCTCATCCCCGCACCCCTGGCGGCCACCCTCGCTGCGTGGTGGGGCGGGTATGCCGTGGCCGTCGCCATCGCCGCGTGGCTGAGCTCACTCGGCCCGTTCGGGGTGTCCCTCCTGTCGCTGGCGCTCCCGGCCGTGCTGGTTCCGCTGCTCGCCGTTGCCTTCGCGCTGCGTCCGCTCGTGGCGCAGGACCCCGACCTGCTGGGTCCCGTGCTCGACGCGTCCCGGGTGCCGGACTCCGTGCGCCGTGGTCTGCGTCCCGGGCTCCGCGGGGCTGCGGCCCTCCTCGGAACCGGCACGTTCCTCGTGCTCGCGATGGTGCTGCTCTCCTGGGGTCAGGTCACCGGGGTGCAGGCGACGCTGACCGCTGGGACCTTCGGGTCCGTCGTCCTCGTCGTGGCGCAGCTCTCCGCCCTCCCGAACCTCGCCCTGTGGGCCGTGTCGTTCCTGGCGGGCCCCGGTTTCCACGTGGTGGAGGGCGGCTCCACGACGTGGGGCGGCTCGACCAGCGGGCTGATGCCGATGGTGCCGGTCCTCGCGGCCCTGCCCCAGCCGGGCTCCTTCCCCTGGTTCACCGCGCTGAGCGCGCTCGTCGTCGTCGGCGTCGGTGCGTGGGTGGGTCGGCGCTCACTGGATGCCGTGGCACGCCTGTCCCGACTGCGCACCAAGGCATCGGTCGCGACTGCGGCGTGCCTGGTCTGCGCCGTGGCGATCGGTCTCCTCGACCTCGTGGCCGGCGGGGCTCTGGGCCAGTACCGACTCGCCTCGGTGGGAGCGCCTGCTGTGCTGCTCACCCTCGCCGTCTTCGCGGAGCTGGTCGTCGGGGCAATGGTCGTCGTGGTCCGCGACGCCTGGCGACTGCGCCGATGACGCCCGAGCCGCTCGCGCTCGTCGTGCTCGTGTCCGGCTCGGGCAGCAACCTGCAGGCGCTCATCGATGCCGCGGCCCTGCCCGGCGCGGGATTCCGGGTGGTCGCGGTCGGGGCCGACCGCGACGGCACCGGTGGGGTGTCACGGGCCGAGCGGCACGGCATCCCCACCTTCGTGTGCCGGGTCGCCGACTACGCGACCCGTGCGGACTGGGACAGCGACCTCGAGCGCCTCGTGGCCGAGGCGTCCCCCGACCTCGTCGTCTCGGCGGGTTTCATGAAGGTGCTCGGCCCCGGCGTGCTCGGGTCATGCCGGGTGATCAACACCCACCCCGCGTTGTTGCCGAGCTTCCCTGGGGCGCACGGGGTGCGCGACGCGATGGAGCACGGCGTGCGCGTCACCGGCTGCACGTGCCACTGGGTGGATGCCGGGGTCGACACCGGCGCGATCATCGACCAGCGGGCGGTGTGGGTGGAGCGCGACGACACGCTGGACTCCCTGCACGAGCGGATCAAGGTGATCGAGCGAGTGATGATCGTCGACGTCGTCTCCGCGCTCGCGGCCGATCGATCCTGGATGGCGGAACCGCCCCCGACCTGACACGGTGCACCACCCGTGCGTCCGGCAGGTGCTCCCCCTGGTGGCCAACCTGCCGGACGTTGGCGCCGGCATCCGGTCCGCGTATCACGGTGAGGCCCCCGATGCTCTTGTGAGGCATCCAGCCCGCTCAGGGCTGGCCCTGTCGAGAGAGATGCCATGACGACGAACCCGACGCTGGAAGACCTGCGCAAGTCTCAGGGACTCTTCGAACGATCAGCGGTGATGCCTCGGCCCATCCGCAAGCGACCCCAGGGCCCGAATCGTGAGCTCGAGATCGAGCAGCGCGCGGGTGTCGCCTCCCTGCACCCGGACCTGCCGGACACGCCTGTCTGGACCTATGACGGGCTGAGCCCCGGACCCGTGATCGTCGTTCGCGCCGGTGACCGGGTCCACGCCACCCACCGGCACGACATCGTCGGCACGATCCCCTACCGTCACGTGGTGGTGGACGACGACGGCGCCGGCACGATGAACGACGCGGGGTATGACTGCGAGTCAACGGACCTGGCCGACGTCGCGGAGAGTGACTACGTTGCTGACCTGCACGCCCACACCGTCGTGCACCTGCATGGCGCTGCGACCTCGCCCGACAGTGACGGCTGGGCCGAGAACGTCATCGACTTCGGGCAGGAGAAGCGCGACGACTACGTCTTCCCTCGCGAAACCTGGCCGATGTCCAACCACGACGGGTCGTCCGGCACCGCCTATCGCTCCGGCGCCGCGCCGATGTACTGGTACCACGACCATGCGATGGGGGCGACCCGCCTCAACGTGTATGCGGGCCTCGCTGGCGCCTGGCTCGTCCGGGACCCCATCGAGCACCTCCTCGGTCTGCCCGTCGAGGAGGAGCGTGAGATTCCCCTCGTCCTGATGGACCGCAACTTCGACACCGAGGACCACACCGCCGACGGTGCCCTCACCGGCGTGATGCTGCACAAGGTGCAGAAGGGCGTCCGTGAGGCGTTCGCTCCGGTGAACATGGTCAACGGCCTGATCTGGCCGCGGTGCGAGGTCTCTCGTCGGGTGCACCGGCTGCGAGTCCTGAACGGCTCCAACGCCCGGACCTACCGCCTGCACTTCTTCGCCCAGACCGACGCCGAGGACCTCCCCGGGACGCCGGTCCCCCCTGCTGCGATCCAGCAGATCGGGACGGACGGTGGACTTCTGGGCTCGGCGATCGAGCTGCCACGGGGGGAGTTGATCCTCTCGCCGGGGGAGCGGGCTGACGTGCTCGTGGACTTCGGTCTGCTTCAGGACGAGGTCACCCACGTGGTCGTGTGGAACTCCGCGCCCGCGCCCTGGGGCGGCTCCCCGCTCAACGGGCCGGTCGACACGAGCGACACCGGCGGCTTCCTCATCACGCCC
>JBDTDY010000199.1:0-7111 GCA_039922835.1 Ornithinibacter sp. | reverse complement strand
GGTGGCGAAGACGACGTCGTCCCCGCGGATACCCTTGAGCGAGAAGGCGTAGTCCTTCATCGCCCCGATGCTCAGGTCCTGGTCGACGACGAGGTTGTCGGTGGCGGCGTTGGCGAACTTCGCGATCGTGATGGGGTTCTTGATCGACTCCGGGCTGGTGGCCTTGAGCATCAGCGCCTTGATGAACGCGAGCTGGCGCTTGCCTCGGGAGATGTCGCCCTCGCTGAGCGCGTAGCGCTCGCGCACGAACTTCAGGGCCTCCTCGCCGTTGAAGTCGTTGAAGCCCTTCTTCACCACGACGCCGTTGCTGCTGCCGGCCTCTTCCGCGTACACGCGGACCCCACCGACGGCGTCGGTCATCTTCTGGAAGCCCTCGAAGTCGGTCCGCGCGACGTGGTTGATCCGGATCTTGAGCAGGGTCTCCATCGTCTCCACGAGCAGCGGCTCGCGGCCGTAGGCGTAGGCGGCGTTGATCTTGTCCTTGCCTCGCCCGGGGATGTCGACGTAGAGGTCGCGCGGGAAGTGGATGAGCTGGACCTTGGCGCCGTTCTCCGGGAGGTGCACGAGCACGATCACGTCCGAACGTCCGGCATCGCCGGGGCGGGTGTCGGAACCGATGACCAGGAAGTTGGTGCCGACGCCGGTCTCGGGCACCACGCTGCCGTCAGGGGCCGTGATCGGGGAGCGATCCGCCGGGAGGAGGTCCTCCTGGGTGATGTTGGAGTTGAGCTTGTAGAAGAGGAAGCCCAGCACCCCGGCAACGACCAGGACCAGGACCAGGACCAGCGCCACGAGCACACCGAAGGCTTTCCGCCCGCGACTGCGCTGTTCCCTGCGGCCGTCGGGGCGGGTGTCGTCCTGCTGCTCGATCTCGTCGAGTGAGTCCAGTCCCTGTTGTTGCACCGGGCAAGTGTAGGTCCGGGAGTCGGATGCCGGGAGCCACCGGCATACATTGGAGGAGTGAGTGATCTCGGCGAGCGGCTGCGGGCGAGGGGCAAACGCCTCACGAGCCAGCGCGAGCGCGTGCTCGAGGCGCTGGGGTCGCTGGGGCACGCCACGCCGGAGGAGATCGTGGAGTCGGTGGCTGCCGACGGCGGGGGAGCAGTGCCCGCCTCGACGGTCTATCGCTCTCTCGATGCCCTCCAGGAGCTCGGGCTCGTGGGGCACACCCACGTGGACCACCGGACCCCCAGCTACCACCTGTCCGAGCACGCGACGCACCTGCACGTCGTCTGCCGCGGCTGCGGCTGGGTCGGGGAGGCCCCGCTGGCCTGCGCCGACGAGCTCGTCACGCGGCTCGATGAGTCGCTCGGTTTTGCCTGCGACGTGTCCCACGCCGCGATCCACGGACTCTGCAGCACCTGTCGGGAGAAGACATGAGCACGACGACCACCGCATCACCCCTGCTGGCACGCCACGGGGCCGTCTCCGGCGATGGGGTCGACTCCGGGGTTGCCGCGCACTACGGCGACCCGGTGCGCGAGCAGCGGTTGCTCGCTGAGGGCCTCGCGGTGGTCGACCTCTCGCACCGGTCGGTCGTGACCGTGTCGGGGCCCGATCGGCTCTCGTGGCTGCACTCGATGACGACCCAGCAGCTCACGGGGCTGGCTTCCCGGACGTCCCGCGAGACCCTCGTGCTCTCCCCGAAGGGGCACGTCGAGCACGCCCTGCACCTCGTCGACGACGGGGAGCGCGCCTGGTTGTCCCTCGAGCCCGGGTCCGCGCAGGCCCTGGTCGCCTGGCTGGAGTCGATGCGCTTCATGCTCCGGGTGGAGATCGCGGACGTCACCGACGCCTACGCCGTGCTCGGTGAGCCGATCGGGGTGGAGTCCGTCGAGGGCGAGCCGGTGGCCTGGGTCGACCAGTGGCCGGGGCTGGTGGGTGACACCGCGGCATACGGACCGGTGGAGGGCCACCCGGGTGCCGGACGGGCGTGGCGGGAGCTGATCGTGCCGCGCGCCGACCTCGAGGCCGCGGTGGGGGACCGGCCGTTGGCCGGCACGTGGGCGGCCGAGGCGTTGCGCGTGTCCGCCTGGCGACCGAGGGTGGGCTTCGAGACCGACCACCGCACGATTCCGCACGAGGTGGACTGGCTGCGCACCGCGGTGCACCTGCACAAGGGGTGCTACAGAGGTCAGGAGACCATCGCCCGGGTGCACAACCTCGGTCGGCCACCGCGACGGCTGGCCTTCCTGCACCTCGACGGCTCCGGTCACGTGCTCCCCGAGCGCGGTGCGACACTCACCGCGCAGGGCAAGGACGTCGGGCGGATCACGAGCGTGGCCCGGCACTTCGAGGACGGCCCCGTCGCGTTGGCGGTCATCAAGCGGAACACGCCTGAAGACGTGGATCTTCTCGTCGGCGAGATCGCTGGGGCCCAGACCGTCGTCGTGCGGGGCTGAGCACCGCAGATCCTGCGTCTGCCCGGTGTGGTCTGGCTGCCATGATGGGTGCATGGCCCCCACCTCCCCGACCACGTCGGGCACGCTGGTCACCGTCGCTCCGACCGGTGCCGAGCACACCAAGACCGACCTCCCGCAGCTGCCGACCACCCTCGAGGAGGTCGTCGAGACCGCTCAGCGGTGCGAGGCCGCCGGCGCCTCCCTGATCCACCTCCACGTCCGCGACGCCGAGCACGCGCCCACCTTGGATGCCGGTCTGCTCCGCGCCACGGTGGACGCGGTGCGCTCCTCGACCGACCTCATCGTGCAGCTGTCGACGGGCGGCTCGGTGCACGACCCGCTCGAGGCCCGGCTGACCGTGCTCGATGCCGAGCCCGACTCGTGTTCACTGACGTGCGGGACCACCAACTTCGGCGACGACGTCTTCCTCAATCCGTGGCCGTTCATGAGTGACCTCTACGTGCAGGCGCAGGAGCGCGAGGTGGTGCCCGAGTTCGAGCTGTTCGACCTCGGTCACGTGCACGCCCTGCGCCGACTGCTGGACACCCACGGCCTGCCGTTTGGGGGACGGGTGCACGTCGACTTCGTCACCGGGGTGCCTGGAGGGATGCCGGCCACGACCGCGGCGCTGATGGCCGGGGTCGCGATGCTGCCGGAGCAGGTGACCTCGTGGTCCGCGACGGGGATCGGCCGCGGACACCTGCCGATCATGGCTGCGGCGCTGTCCGCGGGAGGTCACCTCAGGGTCGGGATGGAGGACAACGTGGTGTTTGCTCGGGGCCACGTGGTGGAGCACAACGACGAGCTCGTGCGACGGGCCGTGGAGCTCGCGAGCACGATGCAGCGGCCGGCGATGACGCCGGAGCAGGCCCGTGACCTGCTCGGGGTCAAGGACCGCCGGACGCGGTGACGTCTCGCTGCACCGGCGCAGGGGCGGATGCCGGTCCCGAGGCGCGGACTCCGGGGCGAGGGTCTGCCAGCCCGACGCATAATCTCTGGTTATGGCACCTGTACGACATGCTTTTGAGTTCCCGTCCGTCGTCAATGACAAGGCCGCTCGGGTCGTGGCCTCGGGCGTCGCCCTGATCGCGGGCCTCGCGCTGGTCACCGGCTGGCTGTGGCTCACCATGGTGCTGGCGCTCGGATTCGCACTGCGAGTCGCCTCGGGACCCAGGTTCAGCCCGCTGGGCCAGCTCGCCACGAAGGTCCTTGCCCCGCGGCTCGGGGAGCCGCGGATGGTGCCGGGACCGCCCAAGCGGTTCGCCCAGGCGATCGGGTTCGTCCTGACGTCCGCCGCCGCCATCGCACTGGGGCTCGGGGCCGCGCCGGTCACGTCGGCGCTCCTCGGCGTGCTCCTCGTCTTCGCGACGCTGGAGGCGTCCCTGGGATGGTGCGCGGGCTGCTGGGCCTTCGGTGTCCTGATGCGTGTGGGCCTGGTCCCCCGGGAGACCTGCGAGGCGTGCGCCGACATCTCGCTGCGTCGCCGAGAGGCCGCCGCCGCCTGAGGCTGTGCCGACCCCTGCCGCACCGGGCGCTCCTCCCGACGGTCCCCCACAGGGGGCTCGCGCAGACCGTGGTGGGCGGTGACCGAGCGCGTGTGACCACCCTCACGCTTGCTCTAGTTTGCATTTTGCTAACTAGAGCAAGCATACTTGAGTCATGAGCCCGAACCCGCTGAACGACCTTGGCAGCAGCCTCGGCGACTACCTGCGTGAGCAGCGTCAGTCCGCCAGGCTCTCCCTGCGTCAGCTGTCCGAGCTCGCCGGGGTCTCCAACCCCTACCTCTCCCAGATCGAGCGAGGTCTCAAGCGCCCCAGCGCCGAGATCCTCCAGCAGCTGGCGAAGGGTTTGGAGGTCTCCGCGGAGTCGCTGTACGTCAAGGCCGGAATCCTCGACGAAGCAGTGGTCCCGCCGGCGGCAGCCACCGACGTCCGACGCGCCATCGCGAGCGACGCCGCACTCACCGCCCGGCAGAAGAAGACGCTCCTCGACATCTACGAGTCCTACGTCGAGGACGACCCACGGCAATGACGCCGACCCCACACCTGATCACCCATCACCCGAAGGAGCACCACATGTCCGTCATCGAGGACCTCAAGAAGACCGTCGACACCACCCCCTTCTTCGCCGCCGTCGGCGTGACCGACCTCGCGGTCGAGAAGGTCCGCTTCGCCGGCCTGCGTGCCAGCGAGCTGCGCACCGAGCTCAGCGCCGACCTCGAGCCCACCGCCCTCCAGGCCCGTGCGACCAAGGTCGCCGACCAGGTCAAGGAGCTCCCGGCCGTGGCCATCAACCAGTCCATGGTCTTCGGCGGCAAGGTCGCCGAGGGTTACGACGAGCTCGCCAACCGCGGCAAGAGCCTGGTCAACCGGATCCGCACCCAGAAGTCGACCAAGGACCTCGTCGCCCAGGCGAACACCACCGTGGCCCAGGCCAAGGGCGCCGTCACGGCCACCCGCAACGCCGCCGCGCAGGTCGAGCGCTCCGCCAAGGCCACCATCACCACCGGTCGCAAGGAGGCCGCCAAGGTCGCCGACGTGGTCGCGGACTCGATTGCCGAGGAGACCAAGGTCGCCGAGGCCGAGGTCAAGAAGTCGGTCAAGCGCACCCGCACCGCAGCCAAGCGCACCTCGACCACCACCAAGACCGCCACCAAGAGGGCCACGGCCGCGGCCAAGGGTGCGACCACCAGCGCGAAGAAGACCGTCGCTGCTGCGCCCAAGGCAGCCGAGAAGGCCGCCGAGAAGGTCGGCGACTGACCTTCCCAGCACCGTTCGCCGGGTCCCCCCTTTCCCGGCGACACCCACACAGGACCGGGGGCCGGCGCGACCGGCCCCCGGTCCTGTGTCGTCGAACCCCTCGGTCCTGTGTCGTCCAACCTCTCGGTCCTGTGTCGTCGGTAGGTAGTGTCGGGACGTGACCCCTGACGCCCTGACCCCGCCGGTGCTCGCCGATGCCCCCGTCCTCGCCCACGTGGTCCGCGGGGGGATGGTCGAGTCCGCGCACCGCGCCACCGTGGCAGTCACGAGCCGCGATGGGTCGGTGCTCCAGGCCTGGGGTGAGGTGAGCGATCCGATGTTGCCGCGGTCCTCCAACAAGCCCCTCCAGGCGCTCGCGATGCTCCGGGCCGGCCTGGACCTTCCACCACACCTCCTGGCCCTCTCCAGCGCCAGCCACTCGGGTGAGCAGTTCCACCTCGACGGGGTGCGCGCGATCCTCGCCACCGTAGGCCTCACGGAGGAGGACCTGCAGAACACCCCTGACCTGCCCTACGACGCCCTCGAGCGCGAGGCATGGATCGCCGCCGGACAGGGCCCGCGTCCCGTGGCCCAGAACTGCTCGGGGAAGCACGCGGCCATGCTCGCGACGTGCCGGACCGCAGGCTGGGACACGGCCACCTATCGCGACCCCGGGCACCCCCTGCAGCAGCTCATGGCACGCACCATCGAGGACCTCGCGGGTGAGCCGGTCGCCGCCACCACCATCGACGGGTGCGGCGCGCCGGTCATGGCGATCTCGACCGCCGGGTTGGCCCGAGCCTTCGGCCGGCTCGCCGCAGCCCCGAGGGACACCCTCGAGGGGCGTGTCGCACACGCGATCAGGACCAGCCCGGAATTCCTCGGGGGCACCCGCCGCGACGTCACCGCGCTCATCCGCGGCACCGAGGGCGCCATCGCCAAGGACGGTGCCGAGGCCGTGTATGCCGTGGGCTTGGCGGACGGCCGCGGCATCGCCCTCAAGGTTGCCGACGGAGGTCAGCGCGCGCGCCCGGTGATCCTCGCGGCGGTGATGCGCCTCCTGGGGGTGGACTCCACGGCATACGACGTGTTGGAGGACGCGCCGATCCTCGGGCACGGCGAGCCGGTGGGCGCCGTCGTCGCGGTCGGGATCTGAGCAGCGGCGATGCGTGCGGTGCTCCAGCGGGTGAGCCGCGCGGCCGTCACCGTCGAGGGTGAGGTGGTCGGCCGGATCGACCGCCCCGGCCTCGTGGCCCTCGTGGGCGTGACGCACGACGACGGACCCGAGCAGGTGTCGACCATGGCGCGCAAGATCGCCGAGCTGAGGATCCTGCGCGGCGAGCGCTCGGTCACCGATGAGCAGGCCCCCGTCCTCGTGATCAGCCAGTTCACCCTCCACGCCGACACCCGCAAGGGCAGGCGCCCGTCCTGGAACGCGGCCGCCCCGGGGGAGGTGGTGGAGCCCGTCGTGGAGCAGGTCGTCGCGGCGCTGCGGGCTCGAGGTGTCGAGGTCGCCACCGGCCGCTTCGGGGCGCACATGGACATCGAGATGCTCGCCGACGGACCGGTGACGATCGTCCTCGACGTCTGACACCTACGCTGTCCCCATGCAGATCCTCGGGCAGGCCCAGAACGCCATCGTGCTCCTGCTCTCCGTCGTCGCGATCGGCCTGGAGGCGTACGCGGTGTTCGACTGCGTGCGCCGCCGCCCCGATGCCTTCGTGGCTGCAGGCAAGCGCACCAAGCAGTTCTGGCTGCTCGTGACCGGCGGAGCCCTCCTGCTGGGCTTCGTCTCCCTCGGGGGCCTCGGCTTCCTCGCCATCGTCTCCGTCATCGCGGCGGGGGTCTACCTCGCCGACGTCAAGCCCGCCCTCGACCAGGTCACCGGCCGCGGCGGGAACAGCACCCAAGGGCCCTACGGGCCCTGGTGAGGCGCGACGTCCGCCCAGTCCACCGTCAGCTCGCCCAACC
>JBDTDY010000198.1:0-7314 GCA_039922835.1 Ornithinibacter sp. | reverse complement strand
CCCGTGCCTGCCGGGATGCGGGCGCTGCAGGTCGATCTCTCCTTCGAAGCCGATCCCCAGCAGTCCGTCTATGGCTGCCAGCTGGCGCTGCGTGACAGCCGCGGCGTGCGCTACGAGTTCGCGGCCTCCCTCGCCAACCTGCGCCAGAACGACCCCAGCCCGTGTCATCCGCTGGAACAGCCCGGCCCGAAGCCTCCGGTCTTCGCGGGGCAGGACCGGGAGACCGTCCCGGGTGAGGAGCGACCCCCGACGTGGACCGCTGCGCCGATCGTGTTCGTCCCCCCTGACGCGCAGATCACGCAGGTGCTGATGTGGTGGGAGAAGCCGGAGTTCTTGAGGGTGAAGGCGTCGGTGGGCTGAGCAGCGGCTGGACCATCCGGTCGATCGCGGCCGCCAACAAGACGCTGATCATCACCATCGACAGGGCCAACCCGATGGCCGACTCGATTGGCGCGAACGCGAGCCAGGTGGTGGTGTCCACCGGCCCCACGACCCTGCGGACCGCCAGGGCGAACAGGTAGGGGATGCGCAGCGCGATCAGGTAGGTCAGGCAGACCAACAACATCGGCACGAGGCCGGCCCTGGCGAGCATCCGGAGGCCGTTCAGGAGCGCGGTGAAGCGACTGGCGACGTCGGCACCGAGGGCGCCGAGGCCTCGTCGCAGGGGCGCCGGCACCATCGTGAGTCGGTCGAGCGCCGGGTGGTCCAGCGGTGGTTCGGGAGCGAGTTTGTGTCCCAGCACGACGGCCGCGACCGTCAGCCATGCCAGGGGCACGATCACCAGGACATCGAAGGAGCCGAGGACGCCGAAGACCCAGCCGGTGATGGTGTCGGCCGGGTGTGCGAGCCAGCCGAGGTGGTTCACCGCCGCGGCATAGGTGCTCTGGGCCCAGTCGACGGCTTGGCGGTCCTGGAGCCACCCCGTCGCATCCGCCTTGGTGCCATCGACGAGACGGGCGACGACCGAGGTGTAGTAGACCTCGACCAGGGCCCCGACCGCCGCGATGAGCAGCCACGGCCACCGCTTCTCGGCCTTGCCGACAGCGAAGCGCACCACGACGGCGACGAGCACGATCATCACCACCACCTGCAAGGGGTAGATGCCGACGCGGTTGCCGAAGTCCCGGGTGACCTCGAAGCCCTTGTTGAACTCATCTGCGACGGCGGCGTTCTGGAACGACTTGATGTCAGCACGCAGCAGGTTATTGGCGACGTAGACGGTGAGGAACGGCACCAGGACCGAGACCATCACGTGCCACAACCGACGATCGCGACCGCTCGTGGCGTCTTCGGGATGCCGGTCGCGCAGCGCCTGCAGAGCCGGCAGGTCCCGCCCGCACAGGTGCAACATGGCGATGACGGGAAGGAGGTAGCCCAACGGCACCAGCGTCAGCAGCATCAGCCCGAGCCAGCCGACGTGGTCGCTCGCCGTCACCGCGCCCCAGTGCGCGGCGCCACGCACGGCAACGCCGAGCAGGGCAATGGACAGCAGCACCGGCCAGTGTCGGACGAGAAGCTTCGCGGCGTCGGCGAGGACGGCGACGCCGTCGCGCACGCTGCCGCGCAGACCCTGGTGTTGCGCCATCCCCTGCCCCCCTGAGTGCGTGTCCTCCACGGGTCCCGTCCCGCGGCTGGCTCAGGCTACCCGCGGTCAGGACTGGCGGAGAAGACCACCCCGACCGTCCATCGCCTTCCCCGGCGAGCTGTGCCACCCGTTCCCGACCACCAGGCGCAGCCGCATCCCTGCATTCAGGTCCCCCAGACGTGGTTGGCGTCGCTGCGCAGCCGCAGCCGGCGGTCCGACGTGCCGGGCGTGCCGGGTGTGCCGGGTGTGCCGGGTGTGCCGGGCTCAGTGTCGTGTCATGGGTTCTGAACGGTGATCTCCACGCGGCGGTTGCGGGCCCGCGCCGCCTCCACCTCATCGGGGGTGCCCGTCTCCTTGGCCACCGGCTCGCTCATGCCGTACCACGTCACCGAGATGTCCCACCCGGCGCCGAGTCGTTTCGACAGTGCGTCGGCGACCGCCGTGGCTCGCTTCCGGGAGAGCTGGAGGTTCTGGTCCTTCTCGCCTTGGCCGTCGGTGTGCCCTGCGACCGTGATCGAACGACGTCCCTGCGCGGTCAGGGCCTTGGCCGCGACCGCCAGCGCCTTGTCGGCCCGGTTGGTCAGGTCGGCCTTGTCAAGCGCGAAGAGCACCTTGGTGTCGAGGTCCACGGTGAGGACTTCCCCGTTCTCAACGGTTGCCCCATCCTCTGCGACGCGGCCTGCGTAGGTTCGCAGGCTCCGCTTCGGACCCTGACTCGGCTGACCGGCGGCCTGGACCGTGACCGGAAGGCCCGCGTCGGGTAGGACGATCACCTGGTCACCGCCGGGATCTGCGACCAGCACGTCGAGGCTGATCTGCTCACCCGGCCCGGGCATCGAGCCCCGGAAACAGTTCTGGTCTTCCACCAGCCGTCCGGTCGGTTGCGCGTCACCCCACGCGGCCAAGCCCTGGAAGCAGCCCTGGCCGTCCAGGTCGGAGAACTCGAACATGTGCCTTCCCAAGGTGTAGGTAGGCACAACATCGCCCGGGTTGTGGATCGTCGTCCGGGCGGTCAGCACCCCGTCCGCCCGCTGGAGCGACTCAATGCTGAGCACCTCTTCCCAACCGAATGGCACGGCATCCATCTGTGGCAGGTCGGTCACCGGGACGTTCTCGATGGTGCCCAGTTCCCCGACCTTGGCGGTGACAGTCGCTGCAGCCGAGGGTGCGGACAGGACCACCCAGGCGGGTGCCTGCGGCGAGGGGAGACCGTCGTAGGGGTGGGTGGAGAGGCTGCACAGGCAGCGGCCGTCGCCATCGCGCACCGGCAAGTGGCGCGCGCCATCGCTGCCGGTGATCGACACGTCAGCGAACTCGTAGCCGCCGTTGGGCCGGAAGTAGCCCGGCTCGTGCCACCCCGCGGCCGACTTCGTCGTGACAACGCCCCCGATCGCGCCAGAAACCACGACACGATCCGTAGCGATGCGGTGCACCCCGAAGAGCGTGAACTCCTGGCCTGCGGCCTTGATCGTGCGCACCGCCTCGGGCCAGACGCGCTCGGTACCTGCAGTGATCGGAACCCGCTCGTTCAGCGCCACCGCCCCGGCCGAAGCGCCGCTCCCGCTGGGACCGGGCGTCGCCGTTGCCGGCGACAGGGTCGACGATGCACTGCTCCCGGGGGCGGGTTCCTTGTCCGCGCCTGTACAAGCGGCCAACGACAGCGCTGTGATGGCCACGAGAACCGCACGCACAGGCCTCCGACACGGCTCGGCGCTCACGCCATGCCCCCATTTCCCCTCGGTCATCCCCGACCCCTCTCGGCCGGCTCTGGCATTCGCTCCGAAGAGCGATGACCATCATAAGTGCCTCGCGAGCCACAGCCTGCGGAGCCTGCCAGCACTCACCCCCGCGCGGCGTGCGACGACGACGCCGAGGGTGACCTCTGCGGCGGTCACCGCCCGCGACATCAGGCGACGGTGATGACTTCCGGGCCGCGCAACGTGAGCATGCGCTCCACCGCTCCGCGGTACTCAAACGTCGTGATCCAGGCGGTGGCGGTCCCCAGGGCGGGTTCGAACCGGGCGCTGTGCCGCCAGAGGTACATGTACGCCTCCTGCCTGACGCAAACCCTCTTTGGGTGCGCCGTGGGTGACCCCTGAGGCGATCGAACGCCGGCGCTCACGAGCCCTCGTTCTCGTCGTAGCCGAGGTGCTTGTCGGGGCCGATCTTGACCTTCAGCGGCAGCCGGGATTGCGGCGGTGGGAAGGCCTTCTCGAAGTAGTCCTCGAACTCGACCCGACTGCTGGCGATGCGCATCAGGGTAGTCACGGAGGAGATTTGCCGGTCCGGGTGCGGGTTGCCCGTGCCGTCCGTCAAGAACGTTATGTGCTTCTGTGGCAGCGCCCACCGAAATGCGGCTCTTCACGCCGCACAGATGGCTCCCTCCACGTTCGTCGACCACATGCATTCGGCTGGAGCAAGCCAAGATTGAGCTGCCGCCCGCAGGACGTCCCGACAGCACCTCTCGCGCTGAAGGTAGTTTGCGATCCAGTTCTCTGCGGGCACCGCCGAGATGCCGTGCCCGGCCGTCCACTTCGCTTGCTCCGGACCTGCGTCATAGCGTCGCGGGTGGCCGCGCCTGAGCGCAGGATCGCCCCGGTCAAATGGGTGTGAGGCAGGCCAGGGCGGGGCACATTACTGGCATGCGGATCCGCGACCACAACAAGGGCGATCTTGGCCTGGCTGCTCTGACCCTGACCGTCGCCGCGGTGGCTGCTGGCAGCGAGGGGGTGAGCTGGGTGCGCAGCCGTCTTCGGCGACACCGCCGTTCTGACGGAGGAAAGACCTCGACGCGGCGGCGCCATTCGTAGAGACCCACCGCGGTCGAGCTGCGTCTCTCAGCCGCGACCGGTCCGTCCTTTCGCTGGGATGCCCAAGCACCCGCGGCCCGGGTCGGGTCGGGTCGGGTCACCTGGATAGATGGACCCACACTGAGGTGCACGCTGCGCCGTAGCGGTTCAGACGGGTCTGAGGAGTGCGACCAAGAACTCGGAGTCTTCACTCCACGGACGGAGGTCCCACGTGGACAACAGCAGCTCGGGCTCCAACCCGGCTTCGCGGGCATCGGACAAGAACGCGGAGAACTCGTAGTCCCTGTCGGACCCGAAACCGATGACGACCCGTCCCTCAGCACGAACGTGGCACCTGAGGCGTCGCAGCACCTCCACGCGAGTGCTCGACGCAAGGAACGTCATCACGTTTCCGACACAGACGATCGCATCGAAGCCCTCGCAGATGCCCAGGGCAGGCAGGTCAAGCTCCGCCAAGTCCTCCACGACCCAGCGTGGACCTGGATGATCCTCGACCGCGGCCGCGATCAGCACCGGATCGATGTCGACGCCTACCACGTCATGCCCGAGCCGAGCCAGTTCGGCTCCCACGCGCCCGGGCCCGCAGCCCGCATCGAGGATTCGTGCCCCACGCCCCACCATCGCGTCGACCAAGCGCGCCTCGCCCGCCAAGTCACGACCGGCCGCTGCCATCGAACGGAAGCGCTCGACGTACCACGACGAGTGGTTCGGGTCCGCCGCAACCGTCCGCATCCACCCGCTCTGTTCCACCATGTCTGCATTGTGACGCCCAGGGCTGTGTCGCTTGCTTAAGACCTGCCCACTCCGCCGCGAATGCTCGGGTCCGCAGCAAGTTGACGTGCGATGCTGACACTCGTGGCTCTATGACTGCGACGGGATGTAGATGGCCGAGCACGGGCGTTCCTTCGAGCTGATTGATGCCAGCATCGAAGATGTCCTGGCGGCTCTGCGCAGCGGCCTCATCACGAGTGTGTGGCTCACTCGCTGCTACCTGGATCGCAGAGAGGCCTTCGATCGTGGCGCTGATGGGCTGAACTCCATCCCGGTGCTCAATCCGAACGCTATGGCCGACGCAGCTGAATCTGACCGACGTTGGCGTGCAGGGACGCCGCGGGCACTCGAAGGGGTGCCGTACACGGTGAAGGACTCTTACAGTGTTCAGGGGCTCACAGTCGCGGCTGGTTCGCCGGCGTTCGAGCACGTTGTCGCCCAGCAGGATGCGTTCTGCGTTGAGAAGTTGCGGGAGGCCGGCGCCGTGCTGATCGGGAAGTCCAACATGCCGCCCATGGCCGACGGCGGAATGCAGCGCGGCCTGTACGGTCGGCCTGAGAGCCCCTACAACCGGGACTTCCTCGCTGCGGCCTACGCGTCCGGCTCCTCCAGCGGATCCGGTGTCGCGACCACGGCAAACTTCGCCATGTTCGGTCTGGCAGAGGAGACCGTGTCCTCGGGTCGCAGTCCGGCGTCGAACAACGCGCTGTGCGCGTACACCCCCTCGTGGGGTCTGATCTCCATCCGCGGGAACTGGCCGTTGCACCCTGCCCGAGATGTCGTGGTGCCCCACACCCGCTCGATGCCAGACATGCTCCGGGTGCTCGACGTGCTGGTGCGGGACGACCCGCAAACCCGAGGTGACTTCTGGCGCCACCAGCACGTCCTGGACCTCCCCCGGCCCAGCAGTCACCGGCCACGCTCCTACCTCGAGCTGCTCGATCCCCGAGCGCTGCAGGGCAAACGGCTCGGTGCCCCCGCGGTGTTCCTCAACGGGGGCCCACACGCGCCCATCGCCACCCGTGCGTCCGTGCTGGACCTGTGGAACGCGGCCCGCCGGCGCCTCGAATCCCTTGGCGCAGAGGTCCTCGTCATCGACGTCCCGCTCATCGAAGAATACGAACGACCCAGGAGCACCGGGGTGGCCCACGTGCTCGACCAACTCCCGGCCACGTGGCAGTCCGCCGAGCGAGAGCACTTTCTGCCCTACGGGTGGGACGACTTCCTGCGCACCAACGCAGATCCCACCTGCGCAACGCTCGCCGCAGTCAACCCCGACCAGATCGCACCCCGCCCCCCGGGCACACTCGCGGACCGTTTCGACGACGAGGCCGAGCGATTCACCAACGCCGTGGCATTCGCTCGCGCCGGCATCCCCGACCCCCGCGAACGCGACGACTTCGTCGCCGGACTCACCGCACTACATTCCTTGCGCAAGTCCCTCTTCGAGGACTGGCTCACCGAAAACAAACTTGATGCCATCGTGTTCCCCGCGAACGGCGACGTGGGAGCCTCCAACGCCGACGTCGACCCCCAGGCTGCCAACCACGCCTGGTCGAAGGGCGTGTACTTCTCTCACGGCAACCTTGCGCTACGCCACCTCGGCATCCCCACCGTCACGGTTGCGATGGGGATCATGTCCGACATCCGTATGCCGGTCGGCCTCACCTTCGCGGCAGCGGCGTACGCAGACCTGGAACTCCTGCAGTTCGCAGCCGCGTTCGAGATGGGCGGCTCCAGCTCTCTGCGCCGCGCGCCACCGACAACCCCCGCACTGGCCACAGAACGACCGTGACCTCCAACCCCAGCGCCGGCGACTCAGTCCGCCGATGCTTCCCCCAGACATGAGTCACTCCGCCGCGAGCAGACCGCGCCTGAGCGCAGGATCGGCCGCTTCACATAGGCGTAGTGCCCGCGTAGGGGGGGCACCTGACAAGCATGCGGATTCGCGACCACAACAAGGACGATCTGGCCCCGGCTGCCTGACCGTCACTGTCGCCGCGGTGGCTGCTGGCAGCGAGGGGGGTTCGCTGGGTCCGCAGCCGTCTTCGTCGACACCGCTGTTCTGACGGAGGAAACCGACGCACCTCGAGGCGGCGGCGCCATTCGTAGAGGCCCAGCGCGGTCGAGCTGCGTCTCTCCGCCGCC
>JBDTDY010000197.1:0-4267 GCA_039922835.1 Ornithinibacter sp. | reverse complement strand
GGTCAGCGCACCCGCGGCGATTCGTCGGCGCAGCGTGCGCGTGCTCACCCCGGTGCGCTCGGCGGCATCGGCCAGGGACTCAAAACGGCGGCCGGTTGACTCCATGGGCACCGCCCCCTTCCTGACTCCTAATGGCGACGAATCGGCCGCTGTGGCCAACCGACTTTCGCCGCGACGCGTCGAGCTGCAGGAAACCGGGCAACGTACCTCCCCCGAGGAACGCCGATGCCATGGCCGACACACCTCATGCACTCCGGCCTCGGGGTCAATCGTTGTGACGAAATACGCGAGGCTGGTACGTTCCTCAATCGGGCCGGTCAGTCGCCCCGGGACAGGCGCTCTCGTGGTCGTGGACCGAGAACGGACGATCGCAGGGACGACGCATCGCCCACCGACGGACCCGGGTGCTCCCGACCACCACCCAGACCCCGGTCCGGTGCCAGGTGCGCCATCCCTGAGCGGCCAGGGCGCGGGCCCACCCTTCCTCGCCGCCGTCGCGCACGGGCACGTAGTCGTGCGTTCCGTGCTGCCATCCGCTCACGCGCCGGGACGCTATCCGCCCCGTATGACGACGGGCCGGCGCCCTCATTTCGGGCGGTCGTGGAAAGTTGCACGACCGTGGATGCAAGAGGTGTGTAGGACACGGCATCGCGACTTTTAGGGGGAGGGACGTTCGGGCCGGGGTGGTGCGGTTCCGGTTCACGGTTCGGAAAGTCCAGGCTGTCGCGGGTCGGCGGTCGGATCTGCGGCTGGATCGAGGTCAGATCGGTGATCGGGTCCGCTCCTTGGATCGGCGGGTTGGATCGGCGGTCGAGGGAGTGTCACTGCTCGTCGTTGACCGCATAGGAGCCCACCGCAGCGGGAAGGAACACAATCCGTCCGACTCTGCCGAATAGCGGATGTTGCTCGACGGCGGATGCGAGGTCGGCTCGAGTCCCTCGAACCAAGTCGGGAGCCTTCCGGGTGGTGTCGACGCGTGCCGCCTTTGGGGTGGCGGCGTGGGGCGTCCGCCGGTGTCCAAGCGGATGGGCATACTTCACGGCATGAACGACCCCGACCTGCGCAGTCACGTTGGGCCCGCGGTCGAGGTGTTGGACGTCGCGCATTCTTACGGCGACCGGGCTGCCTTGGATGGTGTGTCCCTCACGTTGGAGAGGGGGACGACGGCGTTGATTGGGGTCAACGGTTCGGGGAAGTCGACGCTGCTCAGCATCCTGGCCGGAGCGCTGGAGCCAGGCTCGGGAAGCGTGCGGGTGATGGGTTTGGACCCCTACCGGTTCAGGCAGCGCCGGGCTGCGCTTCCGCACGTCGCTCTGATGCCGCAGCAGGCCGCCTTCCCTGCGAACATGACCATTCGTGAGGTGGTCGGCTTCATCGGGTGGGCCCGTGGGCTGGGCAGGAACCGAGCGCGTTCGCGGGCGGACGTGGTCATCGAGCAGGTCGGCCTGAGCGCACGCGCTGACGAGCAGCTCAAGCGGCTCTCCGGGGGCATGGTGCGCAGGGTGGCCCTGGCGCAGGCGTTGGTCAGCGAGCCGGACGTGCTCCTGCTGGACGAGCCCAGCACGGGGCTGGACCCCGAGCAGCGGCGTGGGATGGTCAGCCTCATCCGTGAGCTGGGGAGCACGGTTCTGTTCAGCAGCCACGTCGTGGAGGACGTCAAGGACGTCGCCCAGCGCGTGTTGGTGCTCGAGGAGGGCCGTCTGCTGTTCTCCGGTACGGTCGGCGAGCTCGAGGCGCTGGCCGCGCCGACCGCTGACGGGGCGGACCGGGCCGGGTCCGACATCGAAGCGGGTCTGATGAAGCTGCTGGCCGATGAGCGCGGTCGAAACGGGTGAACCCGCTACGGCTGTGGATGCGGCGTGGGGCTGGGCTGCTCGTGCCTGTCACGCTCGGCCCGTTGTTGCTGCTCACCCTCGTGCCGGAGCACCAGTGGTACCTGGATGCCGACTGGGGACTGCGTAACGCGGCGGTGGTCGTCGGTTTCTACACACCGGTCCTTGCCGCGATCGCAGCGTTCGACGCCTCCAGGCGGCTGCACCCGACCTTGGCCGTGGTGGGCCGCAGCGGCTCTCGTGGTTGGGGTGTGACCTTGGTGCCGCCGGGGGCCGCGCTGGCGTGGACGATGATTCTCACCGCGACGGCTTGGGTGGGTGTGGTGGCGACTGCGGTCGGCTCCGGCGGCATCGCACCGACGGACGGGTGGATCGTGCCCGAGACGGTGCTCGCGTACGCCGCCGCGCTGGCGGTGGGCCAATGGATTGGCAGCATGGTCCGTGGGGCCCTGGCGCCGGTGCTGGCCGCGGTGGTGGTGATTGTGGCCACGCTTCCCACAGGCGTGGGGGTCAGGGCGCTGCAGGTGGCCACGACTACGGGCACCATGGTCGGCTTGGACCGCACCCCGTCGCGGGCCCTGGTCAGCATCGGCGTGAACGTTTCGATCCTGCTGCTGTTCACCGGCCTGACCCTGACCACGAACCGCGGTCGACCAAGGGCGCGACCCGCGGTGCTGGCCGCCCTGACCCTGCCGCTGGTCACCACGCTGAGCCTGAGCGTCGGCTCCCCCGCGCAGGAGTTTCAGCCCTCGCAGGCCGCGACCGTGTGCGTCGGTTCCAGCCCCCGAGTGTGCGGGCCCGCGCGCACTGAACGGTTGCTGACGATCGCTCAGCGCGACCTCGCGCAGGCCAGCTCCGCGCTGGCCGCTTCAGGCCTGGCGTTGCCGAGCGAGTACGCCGTCGCCCGAGGGGACGCAGGCCGAGCCCTCGGCCCCGGCGTCACCCAGCTGCCGATCGAGCTGTCCTCTCTGACGCGCAACCACCTGCCTGAAGCCGCGCTGCTCGACGCGCTCGCTCAGCCGCGCCTCTGCGCCGCGCTGTACACGGCGCAGACCGCCGACGAGTACCTCGACCTCGCGGCCGTGGTGAGCTCCTGGATCGGCCAGCAGCTCGCGCTCCCGGAAGGCCCCACCGGACCTGCACCAGCTGACGTGCAGGACGCCAACCGCCGCCTCAACGAATGCCCTCTGCCATGATCACGTGGACCAAGGCGTACCGCCTCCCCGAGACGCTCCTGGCAGTCGCGGTGCTGTGCGCGCTCATCCTCTGGACCCGAACACTGACTCTCAGCGTCGGGTCGCGGACCCCCGTACAGGCCATCTGGCTGCTGGCGCTTGGCCTGGTCGTCGTTGCCGCATTGCCGCTGAACGACTCCATGGGCCTTCTGGAAAGGACCTTCTCCCGGGCGCGACCCCTGAAGATGATCCGGGCGGCCGTTGTCGCCCTGTCCGTCTTCTTGGGCGCGATCTGCCTCGCAGTGGTGAGCAGCGCGAACGGAATCGTCGCCTGGCTGTTCCTCCTGTCAGCAACCACGGTCCTGGCCACTTTGTTGCTGGGCCATAACGCGATCCTTGTCGCCCTCACCCTCGGAGCCGGCTCGATCTTCGTCGAGCACTGGGTCATCAACACACCCATCACCCGCCTCAGTGAGTCCGTCGGTGTGCCCGTCGCAGGAGCCTGCTTCGGCGCCTCCCTGCTCATCTTCGTCTTGCTGCCCCATTCCAAGGTTGGAACCACGAACTGAGTGAGACCGCGCGCGTCAGGCGCGCTGTCGGTGCATCTCCCTCACAGCAGTTCGCCCCGGCCGCTTCCCGCAGGACCTCCTCATCAGCGTGAGGCGTTTACCGGACATGCCGCGCACCGTGTCGATGATCGAGCGTGAAGCACAATGGCCTAATGAAGGTCGAACTGCTTGTGATCCCGGACTGTCCCGGGGCCGAGAAGGCCTCTGGGTTGCTCCGGGCTGCACTGGACGACATCGGCCTCGCTGGAACTGCGTTCGCGGTCGAGGCCATCGACTCCGACGTGGCAGCGCAGGCTCGCCGTTTCGCGGGCCCACCTGCGTTCGTCGTTGACGGGACCGACCTGTTCAGTGTTGAGGGTGGTCCTGGCTCATTGGCGTGCCGGGTCTATCCGACGCCGGACGGTCCTCGCAACGTGCCTGCACTGCCGGACCTGCGCCGAGCCCTCAAGCGACGAGCGGCGACGGGCTAGCCAACAACCGCTTCCTATGCCGCCTTGGTGAGAGATTGCGAGCCGGCTGAGGTTCTTGACTCGTAGGTGGGCAAGCGCGCGAGGCCGCTGCCTTGACGCACCCGAAACAATCTCGACATGAACGCGCTTGAGGAGCAGTGTCTCGTCGCTGATCTGCGCCGCAGGGGCGATCATCGTGTCGATGTTGCATCGCTGTCGTGCTCGGCGGAGGCGTACCGTGC
>JBDTDY010000196.1:0-4783 GCA_039922835.1 Ornithinibacter sp. | reverse complement strand
CCGTCCGGCATCGTCGATTCCGGCGCCTACGGTGCCGCGTACAAGGCCATCTCCGGCCTCACCAGCGTCGGCAGCACGTGGCACGAGGTGACGAAGTCGCCCTACAACGCGGACGACCCTCGCTACCGGGACTACTACTCCAACAGCAGTGGGGGAGCCGGGCTCGTGACCGGCCGGATCACCGGCCTCGCAGCGGACCCCGGCGGTTCGTACGTCTATGCCGCGGGCGCCGACGGCGGCGTGTGGCGCACCTCCAACGCGGCTGCGGCACCGACCGGTGGCGCGACGACGGCGGAGAAGCAGTCGGCGAAGCCGGGATGGACCCCGATCGCGGATGCCCTGCCGTCGCTCTCCGCCGGCGACCTCGAGCTCGCCTCCGACAAGGCGTTGTGGTTCTCCACCGGCGAGGCCAACACGGGCGGAACCTCCTACGTCGGCGCCGGGGTCTACCGACTGGCAGACCCCAAGAACGATTCCTTCGCGGCATCCGACCAGGTCGGTGGCCAGGAGCTGGAGTCCACGACGATCGGGCGGATCCGCCCGGGCGGTGCCGGCACGATGTGGGCGGCGACCAACCGCGGGATCTGGTTCCACGGCGCTGGAGACACCAGCGCTGCGTGGACCTTCGCGTTCGCGCCGAACCTGTCCTGGATGCCGGAGATCACCGACGACGCCGGAAAGGTCCTCGTTCCGCGAGGAGCGAACTGCAAGGACAACGTCACGTGCGGTGCGACCAACGCGGCATACAAGAACATCGTCAACGACATCGCCGTGGACCCCAAGAACCCCAAGCACGTCGTCGCTGCGATCGGCTGGCGCTCGGGTGACTCCTACAACGGCTTCTACGAGACCAAGGACTACACCAAGGGCCCGTCCAGCTGGACCAAGCTGAAAGTGACCCTCGGCGGCATCAAGAACGGCAGCGACGTCGGCTACACCACGTTCGCCTTCAGCAAGACCGGGGACCGCCTCTACGCGATGGTGCAGCAGCCGAGCAAGATCAACTCCTCGAGCAGCCTGATGGGAATCTACGTCTCCAAGACGGGCTCTCCGCTGGGGCCGTGGAACCAGATCGCCAACCACACCCAGCTCCTCAGGAGCGGCTCGGCCCTCGACCGCAAGGGCTACTCCGTCGGCGTCCAGGCCTGGTACAACCAGTTCCTCACCGTCGACCCCGCAAACCATGACCACGTGTGGGCAGGGCTCGAGGAGGTCTTCGAGACCACCGACGCTGGCTCGCACTGGAGCACGCCGTCCCCGTACTGGAACTTCTACTACCCGTGCTGGAACATCGACGACGCCAAGAACACCTGCCCACTCGCGGGCCACCCGGACCAGCACTCGGTGGCGGTCGGCGGCGGCAAGGTGTTCTTCGGCAACGACGGAGGGGTCTACCGGCGCCCCGTCAACGGGTCGCTCGACAAGAACAGGAACGCGACCGACCTCGTGTCTCTCGCCGACGGTTCGCTCGGGGCATTGCAGTACTACTCCGTCTCCGTCGGCAAGGACGACTCGAACGGCGGGGTCGTCGTCTCCGGAGGCCTGCAGGACAACGGTGTCTCCAACCTCTTCGGCGTCAAGCCCGACGGGTCGAACGCCGACCCGCAGCAGCGGATGGGGTCGAACTTCGGCGGTGACGGCGCGGACGGCTTCGCCGACCCGCGCAACGGGTGCAACCAGGTGCAGGAGTACGTCTATCTCGCGGTCGAGGTGACGAACAACTGTGCCCAGAACCCCGGAGCCCTCTCGCAGGCGGATGCGACGACCTTCAGCCTCGACCCGGGTGACCCGAACCCTCGCTTCATCGCTCCGGTCGGTCTGGACTCGGCCCAACCCGACGCGGCGATCTTCGGTGGCCAGTTCGTCTACACCGCGGAGGACATCTGGAAGGCGCGCGACTCCAGCGCCTTGAAGAAGGTCTTCGACAACGGCTCCGGCCACTCGACGACGGCGGTGTCGATGGGCAACGGCGTCGGCTACACCTCGTGGTGCGGGCCGTGCAACAACGACGGGTTCGCCCGGGGCATCTCGACCAATGCCGGCGGCACGTGGCACCAGCTGGCGCTCCCGGCATCCTTCCCGAACCGGTTCGTGCAAGGGCTGTGGGCGGACCCGAGCGATGGGAACCACGCGTATGCCGCGGTGAACGGCTTCTCCCGCCGGTTCACCGAAGGTCCGGGTGTCGGTGTCGGCCACGTCTACGAGACCACGGACGGTGGCACGACCTGGACCGACGTGTCGGCCAACCTGCCTGACGTCCCGACGAGCACCATCAAGCAGCTGTCCAACGGTGCCCTCGTCGTCGGATCGGACCTCGGTGCGTTCTACCGTGCCCGCGGTGCCACCTCATGGCAGCGCCTGGGCACCAACCTGCCGCTCACCGTGGTGATGGACCTGGAGGTGGGTCCCGACGGCGTGCTGTATGCCGCGACCCACGGCCGTGGGATCTGGAGCATCCAGCTGCCGGAGTGACCTCGCACCGTGCACCCGATGGCGCGGCCCGCTCCCGGCGGGCGGCGTCGTCGGTGCGCTGTGGTCGAATGTGGGCACCGACCAGCCAAGGAGCCTGCACCGATGAAGTCCGGTATCGACCCAGAAGGCACCGACCCCGGTGTCCGCCCGCAGGACGACCTCTTCGCCCACGTCAACGGCGGCTGGCTCGCGGCGACGGAGATCCCGGCTGACCGGGGCCGCTACGGCACCTTCGACGAACTGCGTGAGCAGGCGCAGGAACAGGTGCGCACGATCATCGAGGAGGTCGCGGCTGGTTCGCCGGCGCCGGGAAGCGTGGCGGCGAAGGTCGGCGACCTGTACGCGAGCTTCATGGCCGAGGACGACGTTGAAGCACTCGGCGCGCGGCCCCTGGCGGACGACCTCGCGCTGGTGCGGGCGGTCGAGGATGCCGCGGGGGTCATGTCGGCGACAGGGGCACTCGGGCGCTCCGGCGTGGGTGGGGTCGTGACTCCCTTCGTCAACACCGACAGCAGGGACCCCTCGCGCTACCTCGTCTACCTCGAGCAGGCGGGCCTCGGCCTGCCCGACGAGTCCTACTATCGCGAGGACGAGCACGAGGCCAAGCGCACGGCATACCTGGCCCATGTCGAGCGGATGCTCGCACTGGCCGACTGGGAGGACCCGGCCGGCGCGGCCTCCCGGGTCATGGCGCTGGAGAGACGGATCGCCGCCGGCCACTGGAACAAGGTCGCCAACCGGGACCCCGTCGCCACCTACACCCTGGTCGACCGCGACGGGCTCCTCGCGCTCGCACCGAGCCTGGACTGGGACGCCTACCTCGGTTCCCTCGCGGCGCCCGAGTCCGCTCTGCAGCAGGTGGTGGTCCGCCAGCCCAGCCACCTCACCTGCGTCGGCTCAGCCCTGGAGCAGGAGCCGATCCAGGCATGGCGTGACTGGCTGGCCTGGCACCTCGTCCACGAGCGCGCGCCCTACCTCTCGGGAGCCTTCGTGCAGGAGAACTTCGACTTCTACGGCCGCACCCTCTCCGGGGTGCCCGAGATGCGGGCTCGCTGGAAGCGCGGGGTGTCCTTCGTGGAGGACGCGCTCGGCGAGGCGGTGGGGCAGCTCTACGTCGAGCGGCACTTCGGGCCGGGCGCCAAGGAGCGGATGCTCGAGCTCGTCGGCAACCTCGTCGAGGCCTTTCGCCAGAGCCTCTCCGGCGTGCCGTGGATGGGGGAGGCGACCCGCGCCGAGGCGCTCACCAAGCTCGGCCAGTTCACCCCGAAGATCGGCTACCCCGACTCCTGGCGCGACTACTCCTCCTTGGAGGTCGTGCCCGGTGACCTGCTGGGCAACGTGCGGCGGGCCGTCGCGTTCGAGGTCGACCGCGCCTTCGCCAAGCTGGGCGAGCCGATCGACCGCGGCGAGTGGTTCATGACCCCTCAGACCGTCAACGCCTACTACAACCCGGGCCTGAACGAGATCGTCTTCCCCGCGGCCATCCTCCAGCCGCCGTTCTTCGACGTCGACGCGGACGACGCGGTCAACTACGGCGGCATCGGCGCGGTGATCGGCCACGAGGTGGGCCACGGCTTCGACGACCAGGGGTCGCAGTTCGACGGCACGGGCACGCTGCGCAACTGGTGGACCGAGCACGACCGCGCTGCCTTCCAAACCCTCGCGGACGCGCTCGACGCGCAGTTCGACACCCTCGAGGGCCGCGATGCGCCCGGCAAGAAGGTCAATGGGGCGCTGACGGTCGGCGAGAACATCGGCGACCTCGGCGGTCTGACCATCGGCTACGCGGCATACCGCATCTCCCTCGGCGGTGAGCCCGCACCCGAGCTCGACGGCGCAACGGGGGAGCAGCGCTTCTTCCTCGGCTGGGCGCAGGTGTGGCGCGGCAAGGCACGCCGCGAGGAGGCCGAGCGGCTGCTCGCGCTCGACCCGCACAGCCCCTCCGACCTGCGGGCGAATGCCGTGCGCAACCTCACCGAGTTCCACGAGGCCTTCGGTGTGGTCGACGGTGACGGTCTGTGGTTGGCGTCCGAAGAGCGGGTGCGGATCTTCTGACCCTGGCAGCGAGCGGGTCGAGGATGCCGGTCGCCCCGGTTTGGGTGGGTGCGGCTCGGCTGCGAGGATGAGCCGGTGAGTTTCATCGACACCGTCTGGGAGTACCTCGCCGTCGCCTTCGGCATCCTCGTCATCCTCGGGGGCATTGCCCTCGGGTTGCTGCGGGGACGAGGGGGACGGCGAGCAGACCTTCCCGCACCGCCGCCCAGCGGTGGCTCCGCGGTCGACGTCGACGCGCCGCCGGAGGGGGCGATCG
>JBDTDY010000195.1:0-4039 GCA_039922835.1 Ornithinibacter sp. | reverse complement strand
GCGTCAGGCTTCAGTGCAGGGCGTCATCGTCGCGAAGCGCGGGTCGGTGCGTCGGCGCCCGTGCCGGCGGGCGTGTGGTAGCCGTAGGAGTAGGGCCGCGCCTCGAGCCCGGACACGAAGTTCATTGCGAAGCCCGACGCCGATGTCGATGCGGTCTCCAGCGCCTTGAGGGCCGTCGAGAGGTCGCGCTTGTTCGTGCGATCGGCTGCCACGACCATGATCAGCCCACCGGCCAGCCGGTCCAGGAGGATCGCGTCGACCACCGGAACGAGGGGCGGGCTGTCGATGATGACGAACTCATAGCGTGCCTCGAGGTCGTGGAACAGCATCTCCATCGGGACCGAGCCGAGCAGCTCGCTCGGGTTGGGCGGCAACGGGCCGGCCGGGAGCACGTCGAGGGTGCTGTCACCCCAGGGCTGTACGGCGTCGTCGACCGAAACCTGCCCGAGCAGGAGGGTGGTGAGTCCGAGGTCGGCATCGAGCCGGAGGCTCTTGGCCACCGATGGGTTGCGCAGGTCGCCGTCCACGAGCAGCGTGCGCGCTCCGGAGTTGGCCATCGCCACGGCGAGGTTGATCGCCGTCGTCGTCTTGCCCTCACCGGGCATCGAGGAGGTGACCACGAACGAGTGCCGCCCGGTGGTGACGTCGACGAACAGCAGATTGGTGCGTAGCCGCCTGATCGCTTCGGCGGTCGTTCCGTGGGGTTCGGAGGCGATCGCGATCGAGCGACCCCTCATCGCCTTGTCGAGCGGGATGTGGGCCAGGACCGGCTTGTCGGCCAGTGCCTTGAGGTCCTCGTCGTCACGGACCTTGGTGTCGAAGAACTGACGCGCCAGGGCCAGTCCGATGCCGAGCAGCAGACCGGCGAACAGGCCCACGCCGACGTTCTGGCCTCCCTTGGGCGAGATCGGCGCGCCAGGAACGCCGGCGGGCGCAATCGTGCGGGATTCGACGTGCTGGCCTGAGGTCTCCAAGAGCGGGGAAAATGTCGGTGCAGCGTCTGCCAGGGCCTTGCCAAGGGCATTGGCCGCGCGGGCGGCGAGGGCCGGCGACTCGGCCTGAGCCGTCAGGTCGAGCAGGGAGGCTGTCGGCAAGATCGCACCGGACAGGGTCAGCGAGGTCGACGCGCTGATCCCCAGGGTCTTGCGCAACGGGTCGACGACGACCGGGGCCTCGATCACGGTGATGTAGGTGTTGAGGTCGTTGGAGTTGAGGATGATTTGATTGTTCGGGTTTGCCGCGGTGCCCGGGTTCGAGGAGGCCGTGGCCGAGAGATAGACCCGCGCCGTCGCGGAGTAGATCGGGGGCGTGCGGATCGTGATGAGGGCGGCCACGCCGAGGGCGAGCAGCATCGTCGCGGTGACAATCCTCCACTGCCGACGCAGGATCTGCAGGAACTCGCGTACGGTCACCTCGTGCCTCTCGATCGGGGCCCAGGCCCATAGCTCCGGGGGAGGTCGAAGCGTCCGTCGCTCGGATGCGCTCCCCCGTACGGCACAAGGATAACGATCCGCCCGCCTATTCTGGGCATTGTTCGTGAATGAGAAGGGGAAGACGGGGCGTGCGCATACTTCGGCTGTCGCACAGTGCCGTCGTGGACGGCTGGCGTGACCGCGAACGCGCTCTGCGCGCGCGCGGACACGAGGTCAGCCTGCTGTCCGCTGCCACCTGGCCGGAGGCGGGCGGCGTCGTGGCCCTGGAGCCGCGGCCGGGCGAGGACGTCGCAGCGGTCCGCACGATCGGGCGTCACCCCGCCCTGTTCGGCTACGACCCGCGCCCGATCTGGCGGGCGCTCGGCGAGTCCTGGGACGTGCTGGACATCCACGAGGAGCCGTATGCCGTGGCGACGGCCGAGGTGCTCCTTCTGCGCTGGTTGCGCCGCAACCCGGTCCCGTACGTCGTCTACTCAGCCCAGAACATCGACAAGGTGTACCCGTTCCCGGTGCGTTGGTGGGAGCGACGGATCCTGCGTGGCGCGAGCGGCGCGAGCGTCTGCAACGCCGACGCAGGGCGGATCCTCGTCCGCAAGGGCCTGTCCGGCCGCCCGCACGTGATTTCCCTGGGGGTCGATCCGGCCCGGTTCGCGCCCGCGGCGGGTGCCCCTGACGATGGGTCCACTGGCCCGGGTCAGGCATCCACCGGCATACGGGTGGGGTATGCCGGGCGGCTGGAGTGGCGCAAGGGGGTCGGGGTGCTGCTGCACGCGGCCGCCGCCGACCCCGCCCTGCACGTCGATCTCGTCGGATCCGGTCCGGACGAGCACGCCCTGCGCGCCCTGGCCTCGCGGTTGGACCTCACCGCACGTGTACATTTCCTGGGCGCCCGGTCCGAGGCCGACCTGCCGGCCTTCTACCACTCGATCGACGTGCTCGCCGTGCCGAGCCTGGACACTGCACGCTGGCGAGAACAGTTCGGCCGGGTCGTCGTCGAGGCAATGGCCTGCGGGACGCCGGTCGTGAGCAGCGATGCCGGCGCCCTGCCCGATGTCGTGGGGGACGCGGGGATCGTCGTGGGACAGGACGACGCCGACGCCCTCGCTGCGGCACTCGTCACGGCGACCACGGATCCCAGCGTGCGCGCAGGGCTCGTCGCAGCTGGGCTGAAGCGTTCTTCCAGCGCCGCCTGGTCGACGGTCGCGGCGGCCTACGAGGACCTCTACGAGCAGGCCGTGGCAGCAGGCCGGGGTGCGCGCGGCATCCCGGGGGTGGAGGTGGTGGTGGTCGCCTACGGCCGGGCCGACCTCGTCGCCTCGTGCCTGGCTCCCCTGCGGCAGACGACGGTGACGGTCGTCGACAACTCCTCGGACCGGCAGGTTCGGGCATCGACCGACGCGGCCGGAGCGCGCTACCTGGACCCGGGGTTCAACGGTGGGTTCGCCGCAGGGGTCAACGTCGGGCTCGCCGATCGGCTCGTCCCCGGCGCAGACGTCCTGCTCCTCAACCCCGATGCGGTCATCGACGAGCCGAGCATCGCCGCGCTGCAGCGGGCCCTGCGTGCGCAGCCCGACCTGGCCTCCGTCGGCCCCGCGCAGGTCGACGGCACCGGTGCAGCGGGTCGGGTCGGCTGGCCCTTCCCCGGGCCGTTGCGGTCGTGGGTTGACGCGATCGGCCTCGGCCGGGTCGCCGACCGACCGGCATACGTCATCGGCTCGGTGCTCCTCCTTCGGGCCGAGGCGATCGACCAGGTCGGCGGCTTCGACGAGTCCTTCTTCCTGTATGCCGAGGAGACCGACTGGGCGCTGCGGGCAGCTCGGCTCGGCTGGCGGCACGAGGTCGTGCCGGAGGTGACCGCAGTGCACCTGGGCGCCGCCACGAGCCCGGATGCTGGGCGTCGGGCCGCGCAGTTCCACGCCTCCCAGGAACGCTACCTACGCAAGCACCACGGCCCGCTTGGCTGGCAGGTGGCCCGGCTCGGCGTCTTGGCTGGATCCATTGCCCGCTGCGCCGCACTGCGAGGAACCCGGCGCGGCGCGGCGCGCGAGCGAGTTGTCCTCTACACGCGCGGCCCCGAACGAGCACTCCGAGCCCGTTCACTGGGTCGACCGGCCGCTGCCAGATCTGACGCAGTGACGTCGTGACCGCCCCTCCCTCACTGCGCCGCCACGTCGGGTTCGTCGTGGCCACCGGCGCCTTCGCTGGAGCCGTCATGCTTGCTCTCGGGATCGGCTGGCTGGCCCCCCACCGACCCCTCTATGCGGTTCTCGTCGGTGCGGCAGTTCTGGCTCTCGGTGTGAGCCTCCTCGAACCCGCGATGCTGCCGTTCGGCGCGGTGTGTTGCGCCGTGCTGGCGCTCCGGGTCGGCGGCGCCACCCTGGATTTCACGGTCGCCGATGCCGCACTCGGGCTGGCGACCCTCCCGGCACTCGTACTAGCGATCAGGCCGCTGAGCCCGCCGATGCGCAGCCTGCTCTGGTTGACCACCGCCTACCTGGCACTCACCTCGTTCACGCTCATCGCAAACCCCTATCGCGCCAACGCAGTCGAATGGGTTCACCAAGGGGTGCTCGTCGGGGGTGCGCTCATCGTCGGGTGGGCCGTCG
>JBDTDY010000194.1:0-3018 GCA_039922835.1 Ornithinibacter sp. | reverse complement strand
CGCCGGTGAGCAGCCAGAGCGCGGTGCCGGTGCCGACCGCGCCCCACGGCGAGCCGGTGGCGAGCGGCTCCATCAGCCAGGCGAGCACGACGGGCACGACGACCACCAGGGCAGAGATCACGCCGGTGGCCACACCCACGAGCAGGCCCCGCAGCCACGGCGCGTTCCAGGCCGGAGTCGATCCCGTGGCGGCGTCGTCGGGGTCCTCGCCCCCGGGGAGGGCGGAGCGGAAGCGGTCGATGACAGTCATCTCGACCAGTGTGCGACACGGCGGCGCACTGTCATGCGAGCAACGCCGAGGCGGAACGCATTTCGTGACAGAAGCACCGACGCACCGGTTTCCCCGGTGGCAGGGGTCAGGCGTTCAGTGAGCGCATGATCTCCCGCATCAGGTCAGCGGTCGCTGACGGTGACTTGCCGACCTTGACCCCGGCTGCCTCGAGGGCCTCCTGCTTGGCGAGCGCCGTGCCGGCCGAACCCGAGACGATGGCGCCTGCGTGGCCCATGGTCTTGCCCTCCGGAGCGGTGAAGCCCGCCACGTAGCCGACGACCGGCTTGGTCACGTGGTCCTTGATGTAGGCCGCGGCGCGCTCCTCGGCGTCGCCGCCGATCTCCCCGATCATGACGATGGCGTCGGTGCCCGGGTCGTTCTCGAACGCCTCGAGGCAGTCGATGTGGGTGGTGCCGATGATCGGGTCGCCGCCGATGCCGACAGCAGAGGAGAAGCCGAACTCCCGCAGCTCGTACATCATCTGGTAGGTCAGCGTGCCCGACTTCGACACCAGACCGATCCGACCTGCCCCCGCGATGGTCGCAGGGATGATGCCGGCGTTGGACACCCCGGGGCTGATCAGCCCGGGGCAGTTCGGGCCGATGATGCGGGTGGTGCCGGTGGCCACGGAGTGCGCGTAGAACTCCGCCGTGTCCTTGACGGCGACACCCTCGGTGATGACGACAGCGAGCGGGATGGCGGCGTCGATCGCCTCGACGACCGCGGACTTCGCGAACGCCGGGGGCACGAAGATGACCGAGACGTTGGCTCCGGTCGCCTCGATCGCCTCGGCGACGGTGCCGAAGACGGGCACGGTGACCCCGCCGTCGAAGTCGACGCTGGTGCCTGCCTTGCGCGGGTTGACCCCGCCCACGATGGCGGTGCCGGAGGCGAGCATGCGCGCGGTGTGCTTCATGCCCTCGGAGCCGGTCATGCCCTGGACGATGACCTTGGAGTTCTCGTCGAGAAAAATTGCCATGTCAGTGTTTCCTGGCCCTTCAGTTCGCGGCCGAAGCCAGTTCGGCGGCCCTGCGGGCCGCGCCGTCCATGGTCTCTTCGATGGTCACCAGCGGGTGGTTGGCCTCGGCGAGGATGCGCCGGCCCTCCTCGACGTTGTTGCCGTCGAGCCGCACGACCAGTGGCTTGGTGGCCTCCTTGCCGAGCGCCTGCAGCGCGCCGACGATGCCCGTGGCAACGGCGTCACACGAGGTGATGCCGCCGAAGACGTTGACGAAGACCGACTTCACCTGCTCGTCGCCGAGGATGATGTGCAGACCGTCGGCCATGACCTCGGCCGAGGCGCCGCCACCGATGTCGAGGAAGTTCGCCGGCCTGGGCGACCCCGGGAACTCCTCCCCGGCATACGCCACGACGTCCAGGGTGCTCATCACCAGTCCCGCGCCGTTGCCGATGACGCCGACCGACCCGTCGAGCTTGACGTAGTTGAGGCCCTTCGCCTTGGCCGCCGCCTCCAGCGGGTCGGACTCCGCCTCGTCCTCGAGGGCCTCGTGGTCGGGATGGCGGAAGTCGGCGTTCGCGTCAAGGGTGACCTTGCCGTCGAGGGCGATGATGTCGCCGGCCTGCGTCTTGACGAGCGGGTTGACCTCGACGAGCGTCGCGTCCTCCTCGCGGTAGACCGTCCACAGGCTCTGCAGCACTGGGGCCACCTTCGCTGCGGTCTCCGGGTCGAAGCCGGCGGCGTCGACGATCTCGCGAGCCTTGGCCTCGTCGACCCCGACGTTGGGGTCCACCGCGATGCGGGCGAGCGCGTCGGGGCGCTCCACGGCGAGCTGCTCGATCTCCACGCCGCCCTCGACGCTGCACATCGCGAGATAGGTGCGGTTGGCGCGGTCGAGGAGGATGGAGAAGTAGTACTCCTCTGCGATCTGGGCGCCCTGGGCGACCATCACCTTGTGCACCGTGTGGCCCTTGATGTCCATGCCCAGGATCGCGCGAGCGTGCTCCTCCGCCTCGTCGGCGGTCTTCGCAACCTTCACCCCGCCGGCCTTGCCCCGCCCCCCGACCTTGACCTGCGCCTTGACGACGGTCACCCCGCCGCTGGCCACGCCGATCCGCTCGGCGGCCGCTCGGGCCTCCTCGGGGGTCGTGGCGACTGCTCCTGCGAGCACGGGCACACCGTGCTTCTCGAACACGTCACGGGCCTGGTACTCGAAGAGATCCACGAGGCGATCCATCCTCACTGTCGGGGGTGAGCGGGACGTCTGTCCGTTGCGGAGCCTAACGCCGTCGGGCCGCCCAGACCCAGCGGAGGTCGTCGAGGAGGGTGATCGCCCGTCCGAACGGTCGGGGTGTGCGCCGACCGGCAGGGCAGGGACCGGATGCCGGCCGATCGGCAGGAACGGCGACTCACTTCCTCCGCGGCCCCACCGCACGGGTCCAGGGGCCCGCATGGTGGTCACCTTCCGCGAACCACCTCATTGGCGGCTGGGCAGGCCATACAGTGAGCCGGCCATGGCGTCATCCTCCCGGCTGCGTGCCGCGCATCCCGTCGAGGCCCCTGCACCGGAGCAGGCCTCGGTGCTCTCGCGCGCCCTCGATGCGGCACGCAGCACCGCCGCATTCGTGATCGACCCCGCCGTGGTGGCAGGCGCCGTGGTGGAGACCGCCTGGCTCGCGGCCCACGTCGCGACCTGGCCCCTGGGGCTGGTCGGCGGCCGCGGCCGGCGGCGTGGCGAGGTCAACCGGGTCGAGCACCTGCCGCCGGTGCAGCGCGGCCTGCTCATCTC
>JBDTDY010000193.1:0-2997 GCA_039922835.1 Ornithinibacter sp. | reverse complement strand
AAGCGACTGTCGAGCTTGGCGAGGCCGCTCTTCATCTCGTCGACCAGGGTCTCGATGCCGGCTCCGCCGACCTTGATTCCGTCTCCGGACATGATCTCTTCCCTCCTGCTCAGTTGCCGAGCATGCTGTTGTACTTGGTGAGGCTCGCCGATGCGGACGAGTCGTCGGCGTCGTACTGACGCTGCGAGCCGGTGAGGTTGGCCTCGAAGGTGTCCAGGACGGTGACGATGTCCTGGGTCTGGAGCTTCCAGGCCTCGCTCACCTGGTCGAAGCTGCGAGCGCCCTGACCCTCCCAGTGCGCCTTCACTGCTTCCATCTGACTGCGCAGCGAGTCGATCTGCGTCTTCAGCTCTCCCCGAGCGGTCGAGACGATCTCGGCGCTCTTCCTGACGACGCCTTCACCGGCCCTGAACTGTTCACCCATCGGTGTTCCTTCCGTCGTGCGACCTTCGTCGCGCTGGTCTGTGTTCCCCTGACCGTGGTACTGATCCGGACCTCGGTCCGGTCTCCCGCGGCCTCGCAGAAACGACCCTACGTGCTCCCGGTGGGCGACGCGATGGGGAGAACTCCCCTCTCCGGTCCCCGTCTATGCTCGTACGGCACCCGGGGGTCGGCCGCCATCCGCTCCCCTGTCCGTCCACCCGAGGGGAGCCCGTCGTGAGCAGTCCCAACACTGCCTCATCGCTGGTCCGGGTGTCGGTCTCCTCGGGCACGCGACGTGCGGATCTCGGTGTGCCGGGCGGCATTCCGGTCGTGGAGATCGTTCCGGAGCTGGCCCGAGAGCTGGGCGTCCTGGACGCTGACAGTGCCACCAAGGGGTTCCGTCTGGTCTCCGGTTCCGGGACCGTGCTCGACCCGGACCGCAGCTTCGCGGCGCAGGGCGTGACCGACGGGGCGGTGCTCTCCCTCGACGAGGTGGACCCGGGAGCGGAGCGTGTCTACGACGACGTCGTCGAGGCCGTGGCCGACGTCGTCGAGACCCAGTTCCCCCCGTGGACGGCGCGGCACAGCGCCGGCACCGCGGTGGCCGCAGCGGTCGTCCTCTTCCTCTGTGCGGCCTATGCCCTCTTCACCACCAGGGCAGAGGGCGCCCTGGTGGTCGCGGTCTCCGCCGCGGTGGCTCTCGTCCTCGTCGGCACCGCCGCCGTGCTGCACACCCGCGGTCAACCGCTGGGGGCCCTCGCCATGGGCGGCACCGCCCTGGTCTTCGCCGCCGTCGCCGGGTCGGCGGTCCGCCCGTCGGTCCCGCTCTGGGGGGAGGGCCTGCTGTATGTCGGGGCGGGCGTCGCGCTCGTCGGCCTCCTCGGGGCCGCCGTCGTCGGTCGACACCGTCTCGACCTCGCTGCGGGGTCGGTGGTGGGAGCGGTGATGGTCGGGCTCGGGGCACTGGCGGGGCCGGTGGGGGTCTCGATGACCACGTCGTGTGCGGTCGTGTTCGTCCTGGCGATCGTCGTGGGCAACGTCCTCCCCTGGCTGGGCCTCTCCTCCAGCAGGCTGTCCGCCCGGGCGCCGCGCACCGACGCCGAGATCTCGGCGGACGTGCCGGAGGTCGACCGGGCCGAGGTGCGCGCGCAGGTCGAGCGTGGGCACGACGTGATGGTCGCGGTCTCGCTGGCGACCGGGCTGTCGGCGCTGCTCGTCACCCCTCACCTCGTCGCGTCCGGGCTGCCCGGGGCGCTGCTCGTCGTCGCCGGTTACGTCGCCACCCTCCTGCGCACCCGGCACAGCCGCACCAGGACCACCGTGCTGCTGGCCATGGCCACCGGTGTCATCGGCCTCGCCGTGGCAGCGGTCGCGGCGGCCCAGTGGCAGCCGGACTGGCGGCCCACCCTGGCCGTGGTGCTCGGCCTGGGGGCGGCCCTCGTCGTGGGGTTGGCCGTGGTGGCTCCGCGCACCAGGGTCGGGCTCGGCCGGGTCGCGGACACGTCCGAGGGCATCGTCCTCGTGGCGCTGCTGCCCCTCGCCGCCGCGACGGTGGGGGTCCTCTAGCCCGATGGCGACCAAGAAGGACCTCGTCGAGGCTCAGTCGTTCAGCCGACGCCGCCTCACCACGGCATTCGTCAGCGGTGCCCCCGGCGGGCGGGAGGTCGAACCACACCGCCCCCTGCGGGCCGTCGCGGGTGGGCTCGCGCTCACCGTGGTGCTCATCCTGGGCAGCATGGCCTTCGGCTGGCTGCGCTCCTCGCTGCCCCAGGGATGGGAGAACAACCGCCTGGTGATCGCCCAGGACAGCGGGGCGCGCTATGTCTCGGTCAAGAGCGTGCTCCACCCGGTGGTCAACACGACGAGCGCCCGGCTCCTGATCCCCGCTGCGGACTTCAAGGTGCTCTCGGTGCCCGACTCCGAGCTGGAGTCGATCAGGCGCGGGCCCACCCTCGGCATCCTCGGCGCCCCCGACTCGCTGACCCCTGCCGACCGGCTCGTCTCCACGGGCTGGGTGTCCTGCCTGGGGGCGGGCGAGCAGGTCTCCACCGCCATCGGCCCCAGCCGAGCAGCGACCCCGGTCGAGCGCGCCGCCGTCGTGGTGCGCAGCGCCGGCACGACCTTCGTCGTCTCCGACGGTCGGCGCCATCGCGTCGACGACAGGGACATCTCCGCGGTCACGATCGCGCTGCGCCTCGACGGACGTCCGGCATTGGCTGCCCCTGCGGCGTGGCTCAACCTCTTCCCCGAGGGCTCGGCCCTGGGACCGCTGTCCATCGACGACCTGGGCAGCGCGCTGCCCGGGTTGCCGGCTGGCGCCTCCGTCGGGTCGGTGCTGGCGCTGAAGGGTGACCAGGACGGCCGCCGCTACCTCGTCCTGCCCGACGGGACGCTGGAGTCGCTGAGCCCGGTGGCGCTGGAGATGTACCGCCTGGGCTCCGGTTCCTCGGTGCGCGAGGTCCCGGTCCAGGCCGCCCAGATCCGGCAGCTGGAGGTCAGGCCGCAGAGCTTCTCACCCAAGGACTGGCCCCTCGACCTCCCCACCGCGGTCACCGAGTCGCCGTGCGCCACCCT
>JBDTDY010000192.1:0-3280 GCA_039922835.1 Ornithinibacter sp. | reverse complement strand
CGGCGGCGTCGACGATGCCGGTGTGCCACCGGTCGTGGGCGACCCTCCACTTCCCGGTGTCCCGGTCCTGCTCCCACTTGGGCTTCCCACGGCGGGTCTCATCGATCCCCAACACCGTCACCGCCGGCAGCGGGAGCGCGAGGGCGGGGTCGACGTGAACGGTGTACGCCGCGTGCGCCACCGGCCAGGACATCCGGTAGTAGTGCGCCCCGGCCTGCACGCAGGAGAACCGCTCCGCGATCCCGGCGCCGCACTCGGCCCGCAGCCGGGTCGTCAACCTCGAGCGGGCCGGGACCGCGGGAATCGACTCGGTGAACGACCCTCTCGAGCACCGGGTCTCCCGGCAGCGCCACCGCCGCTTGTGCCACACCAACCGGACCGGGTGCGGCCCGTAGGGGACATCCCGAGGCTGCGTGATGGCGTGACCCTTCACCGACGTGGAGAGCACCCCACACTCGGGACACCCCGCGGCGCTCTCGTCGTTGGTGACGACATCCACGACCCTCTCGCCGCCCTGCTCGAGCGCCACCGCGGCGACAGCGAGCCCCTCGATACCCAACAGCAGCGTCGCCCCGCGCTGCCGATCCCGACCCTGAACCTGCGTACCCTGAACCAAGCCCGTGACCTCACCCTCGTGACCATGAACTGCTCGACACAGCCATGATCACCGAGGTCACGGGCCCTATCGCGTCACCACGAGGGACCGGCGTGCCCGGTCAAGTTCGAAGAGCCGTCTTCGGTGGCCACATGATCGACGCGGGCGGTGGCACGATCGTCAACATCGGCTCGATGTCGGCCGACATCGTCAACCGCCCGCAGTGGCAACCCGCCTACAACGCCTCCAAGGCGGCGGTGCACCACCTGACGCGAAGCCTCGCCGCCGAGTGGGCACCCTTCGGCGTGCGCGTCAACGCCCTGGCGCCCGGCTACATGCACACCGACATGTCACCGGTGGAGGACCCACGGTTCCAGCGCCACTGGATCCAGGACGCTCCGCAACAGCGAGCCGGCGAGCCGGACGAGCTCGGCCCGGCCATCGTCTTCCTCGCGAGCGACGCGTCCAGCTTCATGACCGGGTCGGTGCTCACCGTCGACGGCGGCTACACCGTCTTCTGACCCAGCAGTGGCCACACGAGGCCGCAACGTGGGTGAAGATCGCCGTTCAGACGGAGATCTTCACCCACGATCGGGAGGGGGGCCGGCGTCGTCAGGCGCTCGGCGGCCGGAACCCCGTCGGCTCGCCGGCTCCGAGGTCGACGATGGCTGCCACCGGGCCGCCGCCCTCAGGCCCCTGGTGCGCGGCGGAGACGGACACGAAGACCGCCGGGTCCCCGGTGACGGCGGCGGCGACACCGCCGACGGCGGCCTTGATCTGGCGGTGCCAGTGCACGTCGGAGTCGTCGAGCATCGCGTTGCGGCGCCCCCGGACGCGCCCGTCCTGGCTGGTCTCGCACTTCAGGAAGAGGTTGACCAGGCGCCCGTCGAGGTCGCTGGGGTGTGGGCGCTCGGGCAGGTCCAGCCCGGCATCCCTGATCGCGTCCCACAGCCCGTCCTGGTCGAGTGCGTCCTTCATGACCGAGTGGCCGATGCGGTATCGGCCGCCGACGCCTCGCGCATTGCCGACGACCACGACCTGGGCGCGGTCGAGCTCCACGCCCGAGGAGCACGACGCCACGGAGGAGAAGAGGGTGCGGTCGCGCAGCACGTCCTCATCGCGCGGCATGTCGATCTCCCCGAGCGCGACGGCCACGCCGAGCGCGGTGCCACCGTTGGACACGTCCATCGAGGTCAGCGTGTCCTCGGTGAAGACGTCGTTGCCGCGGCTCTTCGCGTCGCGGATGGTGTCGATCGTGAGCAGCGGGGTCTTGGTCTGTACGTAGTGGACGTCGGCGGGGTCGGTGATGCCGGCGCGCTCCATCGCGATCCTCACCGCGGCAGCGACCTTGGTGACCATCGCGGTGCGCCCGATGTCCTCGGGGAGCAGCGTCTCGCTCATCGCGAACCCGACCGTCAGGCGCGGCTCGTCGCTCTGCTCGGCCTGGTCGGCGGGCACGGTCGCGAAGATCGTGGCGTGCGGGCTGATCACCCCGTCGGTGCCGCCGGACCAGACGATCGGCACGTCCTTGACCTTCTCGGCGTCGGCGCCCTTGGCGATGAGGAGCTCGCGGAAGGCGCGGTCGGCGATGATCCGGGTGTAGTCGTTGACCCCACCGTTGCCCTCGGTCTTCCCGATCACGGCGATCACGCGGCTCGCCTCGAACACCCCCTCGTCGATGAGCGCGCCGAGCTCGGAGGCATCGGAGACGGTGTGCAGCGGGACCTTGCGGACCTCGATGGCGTCGGGCACGGCGGTTTCCTTCCTGTATGCCGGCGAGCCGGCTCGGTGTGGGTGTTCGGCGTCGTGGGTGGGTGGGTTGGTGCTTCAGTCGGCTTCGATGACGGTGCCGAAGCTGCCGTCGACGGCATCGGTGATGCGGGTGAGCGAGGTGATCACGCTTCGGGTTCCGCCGCCCTCGACGAACCGCAGGGCGGCTTCGACCTTGGGGCCCATCGAGCCGGACGCGAACTGGCCGTCCGCGGCATACCGCCGCATCTGGGTGGGCGTGACCCGGCGCAGGTCGCGCTGCTGCGGCGTGCCCCAGTCGAGCGCGGCGTGGTCGATGTCGGTGGCGATGACGAGGGTGTCGACGTGCAGGGTGGAGGCCAGGAGTGCCGCGGTGAGGTCCTTGTCGATGACGGCCTCGACACCGCGCAGGGTGCCGTCGAGGTCGCGCACCACGGGGATGCCCCCGCCACCGGCCGTGACGACCACGTGGCCGGCCTCGAGCAGGGTGCGGGCCGCTTCGATGTCGAGAACCTCGACCGGCTCCGGAGAGGCGACGACCCGGCGCCAGCCCTTCTCGCCGCGGTCCTCCCAGACCTGGCCGTGGTCGATGAGGTGCTGGGCCTCCTCGCGGGGGAGGTAGCGGCCGATCGGCTTGCTCGGGTGGGCGAAGCCGGGGTCGTCGCGGTCGACGAGGGTGCGGGTCACCAGGGCCGCCACGGGTCGCGGTGTCGAGGAGCCGGCCATGGCTGACTCGAGGGTGTCCAGGATGATGAAGCCGAGGGTTCCCTGCGTCTGGGCGCCGCACCAGTCCAGCGGCACCGGGGGGACGACCCGCGCAGCCAGCTCGTTCTTCACGAGGATGTTGCCGACCTGGGGCCCGTTGCCGTGGGTGATGACGAGCTCGTGCCCGGCGGCGACGAGGCGGGCGGCGGCCACCATGGCTGCGCCGACCGC
>JBDTDY010000191.1:0-3038 GCA_039922835.1 Ornithinibacter sp. | reverse complement strand
CGTCGCCTCGACGACGGTGTGCACGCAGCGGCATACCTTCTCGGTGGCGTTGCCACCCGCTCCGCCCGGCTCGACCGGGTCCTTGACGTCGTGGTGCACCGGATCGCCTCGGGCGTCCGCACGCTCGGGCGGCTCGCCCGCCGCCCCCAGACCGGCCAGCTGCACCACTACTACCTCGAGGCCGTCCTCGTCCTCGCTGCCCTGCTTGCCCTGCTCCTCCTCCCACTGACATGAGGTGACCGTGCTCAGCCTGCTCGTCTTCCTGCCCCTTGCCGCTGCCGTGGCCCTGCTCGCAGCCGGTCGCCTCAGCGACGCCGCCGCCCGCTGGACGTGGCTCGGTGTCGCGGTCGTCGAGGTCGTGCTCGTCGCCGTCGCGTGGGCGGGCTACGAGGCGCCGGCGCCCGGGGGGCTGGCACTCGAGCAGCGGGTGGAGTGGATCCCCGGGGTGCGCAGCAGCTATCACGTCGGGGTCGACGGCCTCTCACTGCCGCTGGTCGCGATGACGACGGTCGTCTTCCTCGCCTGCGCCATCTACTCCCTCAAGGAGGCCCGTCGCCCGCGCCTGCAGGCCGCGCTGCTGCTGCTCCTCGAGAGCGTGAGTCTCGGCCTCTTCGTCTCCGCCGACCTCATCCTCTTCTTCGTCTTCTTCGACCTGTCGATCGTGGCGATGTACTTCGTCATCGCCGGGTGGGGGCACTCCGGTGCCGCGCGGTCGGCGCTCCAGTTCTTCCTCTACACCTTCCTCGGGTCGCTTGCTCTGCTTGCCGGCTTCATCGGCCTGTATGTGGCCGCCGACCCGCACACCTTCGACATGCTCGAGCTGACGGCGCAGCTCCCGCTCGCGGGCCAGGGCCTCACCGGCGGGCTCGTGCTCGGCGCCATCCTGCTGGGCCTGGCCGTCAAAACGCCGACAGTGCCCTTCCACACGTGGCTGCCACCCGCCCACACCGACGCCTCCGCCGTCGGGTCGGCGGTGCTCGCGGGGGTGCTGCTCAAGATGGGCACCTACGGTTTCGTGCGAATTGCGATGCCGATGCTGCCCGAGGCCTGGCGAGCGTGGGCCTGGGTCATCATCGCCGTCGGCGTCGTCTCGGTGCTCTACGGCGCCCTCGTCGCCCTCGCGCAGGGTGACCTCAAGCGGATGGTCGCCTACACCTCCGTCAACCACATGGGCTACGTCGTGATGGCCGTCGGGGCGGCCGGGCTCGTCGCCAACGGCACCTCACAGGCCCGCGAGATCGCCGTGACGGGTGCCGTGACACAGATGGTGAGCCACGGGCTCGTGACCGGGGCCCTCTTCCTGCTCGTGGGCACGCTGCACGAGCGGGCCGGCACCTACGCCATGGCCGACTTCGGCGGCCTGGCCCGCAGCGCCCCCCGCCTCGCCGGTCTCTTCGCGGTCGGTGCCTTCGCCTCGCTGGGGCTCCCGGCCCTCTCGGGCTTCATCGCGGAGTTCCAGATCTTCACGGGCAGCATCGCGGTGGCTCCCGTCACCGCCGTCGCCCTGCTCGGCATCCTCATCACCGCCGCCCTCTTCCTGCGCGCCCTGCAGACCGTCTTCACGGGCGACCTGCGCGCCAGCTCCGTCGGGTTCACCGACCTGCACCCGCGGGAGGTGTGGGCGAGCGGCCTGCTGCTCGGCTTGTCGCTGCTCATCGGGGTCTATCCGGCGCCACTGCTCGGCGTGATCGGGCCCGCGTCGGCGAGGCTCGTCGAGCTGCTCGGCCGGTGAGCGTGGAGTCGTCGATGCGTCCGCTGCTGCTCCTGCCGGAGATCCTCCTCTTCGTCGGGGGCCTCACCGCGCTCGTCGGCGGCTCCTTCCTCCCGCGGGAGCGTCAGTGGGTCACCCGCGTCGTGGCGGCTGTCGCCCTCGTGGCGAGCGGCGTCGCCGCCTCGGTGGCACTCACAGGCCCGCCTCAGTCCGCCTTCGAGGGCACGTATGCCGTCGACACCGCCACCGGGGTCGCCCGGCTCGTGGCCGCCGTCGGCGCGCTGCTCGTCCTGGGGGTTGCCGGTGACGAGGTGGCGGGGTCCCCCCGAGAGAGCGAGACCTACGCCCTCGTGCTCTTCGCGACAACCGGCACCGTCGTGCTCGCCGGCGCCCGCGACCTCCTCGTGCTCGCCGTCGCCTTCCTGCTCGCCAGCATTCCGCTCTACGGGCTCATCGGGCTCACCCGCACCGCCCGCGGCTCGGAGGCGGCGATGAAGGCCTACCTCCTCGGCGCCCTCTTCGGGATCGTGCTCCTGCTGGGGGTCGTCGTGCTCTACGGCGTCACGGGCAGCACGCTGCACACCGACCTTGCCCAGCGGATCGGGGGCGCTCCCACAGCGGCGGTGGCGCTGGGTCTGCTCGCCGTCATCGGGGGCCTGATGTTCGAGGCGGGCGGGGTGCCGGCCCACTTCTGGGTCCCCGACGCCGCGGAAGGAGCATCGGTGACCGCGGCCACTTTCTTGACGACGGTGCCCAAGGTCGGCGCCCTCATCGCGATCTACCGCCTCGTCCTCGTGCTCCCCGACACGGTGGCGTGGCCGCTGCTCATCGGCCTGCTGGCCGTCGTCAGCATGACGCTCGGCAATCTCGCGGCCTACCGGCAGCAGGACCCGCGCCGCCTGCTGGGGTGGTCGACCGTCAGCCAGGTCGGCTTCCTCCTGCTCCCCGTGGCCGTGGCGGGCCGCTCAGACCTCGCGCTCCCGTCACTGCTGCTCTACCTCGCTGGCTACACGGTGACCAACGTCGCGGCGTTCGGGGTGACCGCCGCGCTACCGCGGTGGCGCGACCTCGAGAACTACCGGGGCCTCTCGCGCACCCGTCCGTGGCTGGCGGGCGTCCTCGTCGTCGCGCTCCTCGGGCTCGTCGGCACCCCGCCCACCATCGTCTTCGTCGGCAAGCTGACCACCGCGACGGCGGCCTGGGACGGGGGTATGCCGTGGCTGACCCTTGCCGCGTTCGTCAACAGCCTCCTCAGCCTCTTCTACTACCTGCGGTGGCTGAAGCCAGCCTTCTCGGCCGGGGTGGAGAAGAGCCCTTCGCCGACCCC